>JANXVQ010000059.1 GCA_025351545.1 Spirosoma sp. | reverse complement strand
GCCCCCGGCTCGATGCCGTTTTTGTGGGTGGGCGCGGCTCGCCCTGCGTCCGTTTGCGCAACAGGAATTCATCAATAATCTGGTCGGCTGTTACCTCCTGCTGATCGTATTCGTAGCGATTCCAGATCACGAAAAGCCGGTTGATGATCCGCTGTAATTCGGTGTTGACCCGTTGGGCATGGGGACACGTTTCATTGGCCCGTTGATTTTCCTGATTCCAGTCCTGGGGGAGTAGTCGCTGGCTGGTGGTAAACTCGCTGGCGGCAACGCCATTGATGGTCACGCGGCATTGAATGGTCACGGGGTGATTTTCTCGATCCAGCGCACTAAAATGGCGGGAATATCGGCGCTTGAACAGGACGATCATTCGGTTAAGGTACATACACATCGGTTTGAGTGAACCCGATGTGCTACGATAATGTATCCAGATGAAGTTGAAGTGTACCCGATAGTGTATACGAGAACGATATAGGTACATAGAAACGAAAAAAACCAGCATGGTGGGCTGGTTTTCGGCTCAATGAGCAATTTTACTTTTATTAGGCAGAGAGCGAGGGATTCGAACCCCCGGTACCGTTACCAGTACTTCTGATTTCGAATCAGACCCATTCGACCACTCTGGCAGCTCTCTATGTCTTTTTGTGTTCAGGAGTGCAAAGATGCACGATTGACTCTAAAAACGCAACTGTCAGCTATCAAAAAAAACGTCTGTTAGCTCATTTCGCCACTAATCGGCTGAGCCAGAAGCCTTCGTACGATTGCCGGGTCATGCTCCTGACCCAACAGCACCATGAGTTTTGTAATGGCCGCTTCGGTTGTGATATCAGCTCCACTTACCACGCCAATTTGCAGCAGTTGCTTGCTGGTCTGGTATTGTCCCTGCGTTACGCGCCCGCCCTCGCACTGCGATACGTTAAATACAACCACGCCCCGGTCGATGGCGTCTTTCAGCGTATCCAGAAACCAACTATCGGTAGGTGCATTACCCGCCCCAAAGGTTTCAAGAACCAAGCCCCGCAGGTTACGGATATTCACGATGGACTCGACTACTGGCTGTGTAATACCCGGAAAGAGTTTTAAAATCGTTACGTTGGGATCAAGAACGGTGTGCAGGCTCAGCGTTTGATTGGGCTGGTATGGCCGAATGTAGGGCCGATTGTAGTCGATGCTGACACCAGCGGTGGCTAAATGCGGATAGTTTTCCGACGCAAAGGCATTGAATTGAACGCTCTCCTGCTTGGTTGACCGGTTGCCTCGCAGCAACAGAGAATTAAAATAAACACATACTTCCGGCACAATGGGTTTTTCACTTCTCGGATTGGTCGAACTCACCGTAGAATCATCCACTGCGGCAGCGTCCACTGCGGCAGCATCCACTGCGGCAGCAATTTCGAGGGCCGTAATAAAATTCTCGCGGGCATCACTGCGGGCTACGCCTATGGGCAGTTGGGCTCCGGTGAGGATAACCGGTTTATTCAGACCATCCAACATAAAGCTCAGGGCCGATGCGGTGTACGACATCGTGTCTGTGCCGTGGAGAATCACAAAGCTGTCGTATTGCTCGTAATTCTTCTGAATAATCTGCGCCAGCTCGACCCAAATGGCCGGTTTCATATTCGATGAATCAATGATTTCGGGCAGCGTTATCAACGTAATCTCAAAATCCAGACGATGCAATTCCGGCAATCTGTCAAGCACCCGTTCAAAGTCGAATGGAATAAGCTGACTCGCTTTCGGGTCATAAACCATACCGAACGTACCGCCGGTGTAGATCACGAAGACCGAGGTTCGGGGCCGACCGGGAACAGTTGGATTGATGTAAACGGTTTTGTAGGGCATCTTTTATTGTGGGCGTACTTACGGCTTAAGCCCGCATTACCTTTTGCGAAAATTACGGACGGAGATGAACGCAGCCCGTAGATTCATTATTTGGGCAACAGGTTGGCGTACAATGCAGGTAGCAGCGACAGCGCGTTGGCCGTTGTATGACGTGCCACGTCGTCGATGCTAATTTGTTTTAGATCGGCAATGCGCTGGGCGATAATCTGAAGGTAGGCCGGTTCGTTACGCTTGCCCCGGTGTGGGATAGGCGCCAGGTAAGGCGCGTCGGTTTCTAATACCAAATGCTCCAGACTAATATAAGGCAGCACTTTATCCAGACCGCCGTTCTTAAATGTACTGACTCCGCCAATGCCCAGTTTAAACCCTAGTTCAATGGCTCGGTTGGCTTCGTCAAGTGTCCCGACGAAGCAATGAAAAATACCCGTGAGACCCGGCAGGGCAAGCTTTTCAATCAGATCAGCGGCTTCGGCAAAGGCGTTTCGATCATGACCGGAGCGGGTGTGCATAGAAACGGGTAGTTTTTGTTCAGCCGCCCAGCGCAGTTGCCTGTCAAAGGCCGCAAACTGTTGATCTACGTAGGTCATGTCCCAGAAAAAATCCAGTCCGATTTCGCCAACGGCCATAAAGGCGTTACGATTCAATTGATCTTCTACAGCGGCCAGCTCTTCCTCGAACGTATCGTTAACATAGGCCGGATGCAGTCCCATCATGGGCAAACAGCGTTCGGGGTATTGCTCGGTAAGCGCCATCATACCCGCTATGGTCTCACGGGCACAATTAGGCATCCATATCTGGCTAATTTGCTGTATTTCAGCCTGATGAAGCATTGCATCCCGATCTTCGTCAAACTTCGAATCGTAAATGTGGGCGTGGGTATCAATAAGTGTCATAGTCAAAGAAGCAATTAGGCAGTTGAGCAAGACTTTCGATGTAATCTCCTGATTACAAGTCTTATAGACTTAAACTGCTCGATTATTTAGAAGCCCTATACTTTCGACCTTTCCAGTCAATTGGTATCGGCAGGAGATAGAAAATTACGGCTAACGGACCAATAATCAGTTGGTAAATGTCAAACAGCAACACATACAGCCATAAGTTGGTTTGCCGCAATCGGCTCAACCCGAACGAAATGACCAGTACTTGTATGAATAATCTGGCGACATAAAGTCCAATCGCCAGAGCCGGTATAAACCAGCCCAACAACAGCAATAAAGGCCCCGCGAGGTATTGCCCGTAAAGCGAAATCACCATCCAGGCTGGCAACGCGGTGGCTCCCTGCATCCAGCGTTTTCGTTGCTGTAAAAACGCTCCAAGGGTATCAACCGGCTTCGTCCGAGCCAGTGTCTGTTCGCTGAGGAGATTCCGGAAATTGTATCTACTGGCGATGATGGCGCGAAACAAAGCGTAATCTTCCACGACCGAAAACGGCAATGATTCGTATCCGCCAACTGCCTCATAAGCAACCCGACTCACGGCCATGTTGTTGCCCATAGCCGTAACCGGAACACCCATACTACTGACTAAATGCGTCAGTGTGAGGTTGTAAAGCCAGTCGATAGTTTGAAGTTTATGGAAAATTTTAGGGCCGTCGGGAAGCGTAACGCCGGTAACAATGCCAATCCGTTCGGTAAACCGGCGACTCATTTCGGTAAGCCAGTCCGGCGGCACCTGCGTATCCGCATCCGTGAAGAACAGGTACTGTCCACGGGCAAAACGGGACAATTGCGCAAGCACATTAGCCTTCCCCTGTATCCCCGGCATTTGCTCCGTGATGTCAACCAAGCGATAGTTCGGCCTGTCAATAATGAACTCAGCCACACGTGTTTCGGTCTGATCAGTTGATTGATCATTCCCGATAATCACCTCAAAAGCATCGACGGGGTAGTTGAGGTGATCTATTGCCCGAAGGCAATCCAGGATAGTGTCTTCTTCGTTACGAGCGGCAATTAGTAGGCTAATCAATGGATAGCGCTGAATCAGCGGCTCAGTAACCGTCATACACGGGTTGAGGAACAGCTCGGAACGAATACCCACGCGCGGCAAAATAGGCAAGCGTTCGGGGCAGCACGTAACGCATTGTTGGCCAGGCTTTCAGACTGTCATGAAACACCACAATGGAGCCGGGTTTAGTATACTGAATTGTCTTGCGAAGGCATACATCGGCGGGCAGGTCGCGGTCGAAATCACCGGTTAGAACATCCCACATCACAATGGAATAATCTTCCATCACTTCGGCCACCTGCGATTTTTTAATCCGACCGTAGGGCGGTCTGAACAGCGATGTTTCTACGCCTAACAGCGTCTGGCATTTTTGGATATTTTCCAGATAGACGGCGTTGTCCGTTTTCCAGCCATTCAGGTGGTTAAACGTATGATTCCCCACCATGTGGCCGGCTTCAAGCACTTTTAAAAGAATATCCCGATGCTTCCGAACATTATCGCCAATGCAGAAAAATGTAGCCTGAGCCGCGAATTTATCCAACTGCTCCAGTACAAATTCTGTTACATCAGGAATCGGCCCATCATCGAAGGTCAGGTAAATTGTCGGCTCAGCCTCATCGTCGATCTTCCACCAGAACTCAGGGTATACCGTTCGGAGCAAAAAGTTAGACTTATGCAGAAAAAATGACAAGGTAGTTTTCGGTTTATGGTTTTCGGTTTATAGGTTGTCGATCCGTTACGAACTATACTCTAAAACCGAAAGCCTGTTTAACTCAGGTCCCGTCCTTTCCATTTGTATCCTTTCCCCTGAGCAACCAGCCCAAAGAAAAGTACATAAAATGGGTATACTAATTGAGTCAGCGGAATAACTTTTACTGACGATTTTTTTTGTAAAAAAACAAGAATCTGACGTAAAAACAAAAACTCCGGCAGAAGCTTCAGGCCAATAACCATTAGTGTTACATTTCCGTTTAAAAATCCGAGCCACCAGCCCAACACAGCGACCACCGGGGCGGCATTACTCAGAAACACAAATACCGCCAGCAAAGAAGGCAAATAGCTCTCGTAGGCCCGCCACTTACTCGACCAGCGTTTGCGCTGGTTATAGAATCCCCGCCAGGACTGGTGCGCCTGCGTTCGGACAATAGCATCGGCGCTTTTCAGAAACCGAACGCCGTTGGGATACCGGGCCGCAATCTTATGCATCAAAAATTCATCGTCGCCCGAGGCCAGATGATCGACACCCGAAAAACCGCCTACCTCGCCAAATACCTCTTTTACGTAACAAAGGTTAGCACCGTTGCACATGGTTGGAACGTTGAGCGCCATTGTACAGGCCCCGGTGCCAATCAGACTAGAAAACTCGACGGTTTGTACCGCATCAAAAACGGTCCGTTCATCCGTAAAGGTGACTGGTCCCGAAATTAGTTTTGCACCGGTTTGTTCATAAAAAGCCGCCAGCGTAGACAACCAGTCTGGCCCAACCCGGCAGTCGCCGTCGGTGGTAACAATTAACTTACCCGTTGCCAAAGCTACACTTTGTGTGATTGCCCGTTTTTTGGGCGACGCTGTTCGTTCGTCAGTCAAGGGCAACGGGCGAAGCATAAAAGGAGCCGTTTGGGCATACTCCTGAACAATAGCTAACGTAGTGTCGGTGGATGAATCATCGGCGACAATCACCTCAAAACGGGTGTATGTTTGGCGGCTGAGATCAGTTAGCAAGTTTATGATATTATCAGCTTCATTGCGAACGGGAATAATTACGGTGATGGTTGGGCCATTGGCAAGCATAATGCCCGTCCGAAAAAGCGGCACCCGCAGCCAGATAATCCAGAGAATGAGTGTAAAAAGCGCGTAAAGACTGCTAACCAGTAAGAGAAAAATCGTCATTCAGCGGTTAGTTTCAGTTTCCATACCCAAATTAATCCAACCAGCACCGGCATCAATACGTTGGCGATCCAGAGCGTTAACGTCGCCGTGATCAGCACTGGCGCTGGCACCGTATATATAGTCCGGCCAAAGGGAGAGAATACCCATAACGAAGCCGCTTCCCGAACGCCCAGATCACTCAGCAGATTGAACGCGGGGGTGATTGTTTTCGCCAGAAAGACCAGGCCAATACCCGATGCCGAGATACTCATTGGCAGGATTATGCCAACCAGGCGCATGGCCAGATAAAATTGACCCGAAAAAACAAGATACCGCAGCGCGGCCACACTCAGCGCCAATCCAATTTCAGCATCTGAATACAAACCCGCTACCTGCCAATAGTCGGAAAAACGGCTCAGCGACGGACGCTGGGTTAGATACGTAATAAGCCGCCGACGCGTTAGGCTAAACACGACACCGCCCAGCGACAAAGCCACTAATAAAGTGAGTAACCAATTTCCTGTCAGATTATTACGTTCAGGAACAACGGTCATGTGGTGCGCCCAGGCGGCTGTTCCGAAAACGATGGCGACGTAGAACTGCATACCACCAGACACCAGCGACGCCCCCACCGCACGAGTCCGGTTAGTACGTAAGGATAGGACCCGCCCGGCTGTATCACCCAATTGTGCGGGCAGGGCGAAGCTGAGCGAAACACCCGCCAAAACGCCCTGGTAAGCATCCAGGAAACTGGTTTCCTCAACCCGCCGGAGCAGAATCTGCCATTTCAACGCTTCAAAACCCCAGTTAACGGGCGTGAGAATCAGCAAAGCAGCGGCCCAGCGTTCCGGGTATTCGACCGTCCGCAGTTGTGTCTGCACAGTATTCCAGTCAAAGGGTTGCTGCCGCAATACGTTGGCGATGTAGAGCACAAGAACAGCAAAGACGGCGATTTTAGCCCAAAAAATGATTTTTTTATTCGGTTTCAGCGACAAAACAGAGGAGAACACGTTACTTTGTAATAGAGCCAACACCCAGCCATGATCATTACCCCTAACTCATCTACCCTTATCCCGGTCCCTATCTCGGAGAAAATTATTCTCGGTGTAGACCCCGGCACACAGATTGCCGGTTATGGC
>JANXVQ010000056.1 GCA_025351545.1 Spirosoma sp. | reverse complement strand
AGCGCTGCTCGCCTTCCTCGCCGATGTCCTCGATGTGCCGAAGCGCGATCTCGCGATCACCACCGGAGAGCATGGTCGGCGCAAGCTGGTCAGCGTGCGGGGGTTGAGCGGCGAGACGGTACGGCGACGTTTGGGCGAGTGGGAGGGCAAATGACGTTGACCTCTCCCCCGGCCCCTCCCCTGAAGCGGGAGGGGTGACTTGTTGTGGGGCGGTGGATAAGCCCGTAGCCACCCGCCGGTTGCCGATAAATAACTCGCTCACGGCCGCTTTCTCGGCCTGAATTGGCTGCAGAGGCAGTTCTGTCAGTACCGGACGACCCATCTTGCGCAGAAGCTCGTTGGCTCGTTCCAGCGCACGTTCGGGCCGGGCTTTCAGCAGGAAATCGAGCGATTCGGCCAGAAAGAAGTAAATAATTGGCAACGTCAACAGCGTAGCGACGCCAGCCGTAACGAACATACTTCGCCAACCATAGGCCGGAATGATTGACGCGGCTACCAAGCCCGACAACACCGCCCCGATGGGGTAGCCTGCCATCACGAAACTGACCCAGAAGCTTTTCGTACGAATCGGTGCGTACTCAGCCGTCAGTGTGGCCGTACTGGCCAGCATACTACCAATGCCGATACCGCTAACGAAACGGGCCAGCATGAGCATCGGCACCGACGTAACGGATACGGTGGCCAGCACACAGCCTCCCATCAGCACACCCGACAACAGAATAATCCGCCGACGTCCGACCACGTCGGCCTGTGCGGCCAGAACCATCGCCCCGATCGCCATGCCGAGTAGTCCCACACTGAACACCATCCCTAATGCGGTGGGTACGATGGCCCACTCTGTGGCAATAGCCGGTGCCGTATAAGAGATGACCATCACATCCATCCCGTCGAGCGTATTGATCAGAAAGCAGATCAGGATCGCCAGCCCTTGTGTGCGCGACAACTTGGGGCTTTCCGTGGGCAAAGTTGATGTCAGGGCTGGGATCATTTTTTCGTCGGGTTAACCACGCTGTCGATCCAGGCAAACACATCATCCAGGTTATAGTCACCGCTATGGGGCCGGTTCCAGGGCAGGGCAAAGTTTACATCGGCCCCTTCGTTAATCAGCTTCGTGTATAGGTTGATGGGGATGGGGAAGCCCGTATCCCGGTCGGCAGCACCGTGTCGGATAAACCAGTGTTTCGACGGGGTAGCCTTCGCGTCGCCGATAAAGTTCATTGGATTCAGCAGATAGACCCGGTCTTTGATGGCCTTATCCATCGTTGCCGATGGGTTACCGGACACCTTCCGCCAACTGAAATCGGTGAAGTTTGCTGGCTTGCCGGTCGCGTTGCCAAACAGCTGGTTTTCGGGTGTCGCATCCGGCCCGACCACACCCATTTTATCAAACGCCGGTGGCGATTTTAGCGGGGTTTTGGCCACTAAATAGCTCAGATATGTATCGAGGTCAATGTCCAGCACAAACTCACCCGGCCCACCCCGAAAGCCCGGATTAAACTTCACGCCCGTATTGGCCGGAATCTCTGCGCCCGCGTTCCTGGCCTGTTGCGCCGATTTGATGAGAAACAATTTTAGGTAATCCCGGTAATTGTCCGCCGTCAGGAGCGTACCGCTGGGCATCTTGAGGCCTAGACTACTCAGATAAGCCGGAAACTGAGCCGCCAGTTCACCGGATACGGCAATCTGTGCTGATGAGGTTAGCGAACGTACGCCCGTCGATCGGACTGCCGCATCACCGGCGTTCTGGTTGGTTCCACTGTAGAGCCATTCGTAGGCCATGTCGGCGTGTTCGAGGTCGATGATGGGGCAGTAGGCAACCGTGGCAAACACATCGTCTCGGGTTTTGGCAGCTCCCAGCGCCTGTAAATAAGGCTCGTAAGCGGGGTGGTTGCCGGTGGCACCCAGCAAAGACGACAAAGCCCCGCCCGCACTGGTTCCGTCAGTGATGATCTTTTCGGCATCGCCCGGCATGGCTTTGTCATTGTAGCGCAGGTAGCGAACGGCGGCTTTCAAATCCACGATTCCAGCGGGAGCCTTGCCCGTAAAGGCGGTCGTACCATCGGGTTTGGTTACGTTGGCATTCCAGCCCCGTGCACCGGGAATGACCACTACGTACCCTTCCCGCAAGGCCCGGCCCGATGCATCGGTGCCGGAAGGAGCCTGGGCTTTGGCTGAAAAATAGCCCCCCACGTAGTTCCGTAGAAAGATCGGCGTTTTGGTCGTAGCCGACTGAGGAACGTATACGTTCAGATACTGATAGGCCGAATCGGCTACGTTGGCTACGTAATAAATCGTTTCGTAGGCCCGATAGGAGACCACTTTATTGTCTGGAAACGTCAGCGTTTTCTCCGAAGTATTCCGGCCTGGATCGAATCTTAGCGGGTCGGCCGCCTTACTGGGTGGGTTGGCAGCGAACACCTGCCCACTAGGTAAGGCAAAGAGGACGGCTACCCAAAGACGGAGGTACGTTTTCATGCTCAATGGGTTCAACATAGGGTTTGTTAATAGATTAAAAGCAATACGTCACCGACCTGACCTAATAAAGTTTGTGCGGTCGCCTGTACCGGTACACGTTGCTGGATAAGCAGTAGCTCTGCTTGATACCCGGCAGTTGATAAGTATTGTCTGTCCGTTTGCAAAAAAGCAGTTTAAGAAGGCAACTGAATACAAGGATTTTTCTAGGACAAAATTGACTAGTTATTGACCTATCTTTCGGAGACTATCTGGAAAATAGTGGATAAAAATCGAACCTATTGCCTTATTTTCAATGCCAAATGATCGATAGCGTATGCTCCTTTTGCGTGTATGGATTCGGATGTATCCGTTAAAGGAAGGTGAATCAGTAAGTATCACAGAATCTGTTAGCACGAAGCCTGTCGTAAAGAAGTGATGGAAACAAATCAAACCCATTTGGTGTATGAAACGTATTGACCAATACGATGGGCTCTATGGCGAAGCGAATGCCAGGCCTGATGCGGACTATTTGTTTTCCGAATTAATCGAAACCCGCAGCCGCACCTTTGACTGGGTGATTCAGCCGCATATTCACGCCCGCCTGTTTCAGTTGTTTTTTATTCAGTCGGGAACCTTCGACTTGCAGGAAGCGACCGGCAAACGGAAACTGACGGGCCCCTGTTTACTGCTGATACCACCGACGGCTCTGCATGGCCTTGTTTACGAGACGGGGGTAAGCGGTCGTATTCTGACGCTGTCCGACGCGCTGGTCAATACAGTTTTTCCCGATGCCTCCCCCATAACGGCGATGTTTAATGCCCTGCAATGCCTGAATACGCTTGGGGAGTCCCCTGCCGCCGACCGGATTGAGCAGCTAATGGCCTTAATTGACGAAGAAGTGTTTGATAGCCAACCCGAAAGACGGCTGATGCTGCACGCCTGCCTTCAGCAGTTATTTCTGGTCATCTACCGACAGTGGCAGCAGCATGAGACTCTTAAGTCGAAACTCAACACCCCGGCTATGCAGTATTTTTGTCAGTTTCAGCGCCGTGTCCGGCAGGTAGGTACGACGCAGGACATTACCCAACTGGCCGATGAACTGGCGATTACACCTGTCCACCTAAACCGGATTTGCCGGTCAGTAGCCGGAAAGTCGGCCAGTCAACTGGTTCAGGAGCATATTCTGGGGGAAGCCACCAAGCTTCTCAAATACACAACTTATTCTGTATCGGAGATTGCTTACCTGCTCCACTTTGAGTATCCAAATTATTTCGCCCGGTTCTTCCGCAGGCATACTGGCTTTTCACCCACTGAATTTCGGGAGAAGCAAAACGCAGTCAGTTGATCTGGAAACTGTCAGCAGCAGGAAGGCTTAGCGAAACGGGAATGCTAACCCTGTTCGAGGGTTAATCGATAGTTTGTTATGTCGAGTTAATGGATTGCTACCAGAATTAATGTGAGTAACCTAACGTCACCTATTTATTTTGGCTTTGTACTCGTCAAAAATCAAAAGTTATGGTACTCTGACAATTACTGTGGTTAACTTGAAAAATGCAGGAAACCGATTTTTACGAACAGCTTTTAGCCTTGCCTGATTTGCAGGTTCAGCGCGTTGAGTTTAGCCCTACACGCATCACACTGTTCTGCCAGCTCAAAACGCCCCGCCAACCCTGTCCCTACTGCCTATGACCAACTGCCGAGGTGAATCAGTACACCTCCCGTCAAGTCCGGGACTTGGACATGTCCGGTCGGCAAGTGTGGCTACAGCTACGCATTAGGCAATTCATCTGTCAAGAATGCAATCGCTACTTCAGCGAGTCAATCGGCTTTGCTCAGGATGGCAAAAGCTACACCCAAAAACAGGCCAAATAGGTCGTTGGACTTGCAACAGTATAGTGGAGATTTTTTAGGTGGTCATTGAGAAGGTGTAAAAATAAGATTCCTGCTCACTGGGCGTGCGGTAATTCAACACCGAATGTTTCCGTCGGCGATTATACCATCCCTCAATTGAACTTGC
>JANXVQ010000025.1 GCA_025351545.1 Spirosoma sp. | reverse complement strand
CGGCTTATTTTCGAGCGCTTTAAGGTCCTGGTATTTTTGGCGGGCTAAGGCTACGAATTCTTCCTCCGTAAAGGTCAGATCAAGTTTGGTATCCATAGGCTAAGATATGGATACAATACGACAATTTGAATTGCACCCATAAGAACTCTCATAAAGTTGCTTGGCTGACAAGGTGCCGTATTCCACAAAATTGGCTTTTGTGAGCCGTGAAACAATAGTGGGTGGCAGTATATCGCGCAACCCATTTCGGATCAGTCCCCTACCCCGCCCCTTGTCAAAATGAACAGCCATGGGTGTTGCCAAACCCAATTCAATGACATGTTTATCGAAAAAAGGAAATGAATACTGATGTCCATAATAAGCACCAATGTGATTCATTTGCTCATTGCAGATAATATTGGTTGTATTCATAATTTCGTTCAGTGGAATATGCTGACCCTCCACCGAAGTAGCCGCAAGTGCTTCTGTAGTCTGATGCAGTCTTACGGGTACACGTTCCTTAAAATTATCACTCAGCGCATTATTAATGAGTACTTTATGGGACAATTTATTCACAACCCGCTTAAAGACATAATCAATAACAGCCGATTGAGAAAGGCCTAAAATCCGCTTTTGATCACGAAGCATCGTAATAAAACTGGGTATAGACTGCGCTCGAAATCTTTTTTTCAGGTTGGCGCCAATAACATATAAAGCGTATTTTTGAAATTTAATATCTGTACTTAACCGAGCCCAATCTTCACTCACATACAGCATAGCACGACCAGGCGGTTCGATAAGTTGCTGAGCGGCTATCTTTAAATTTTCCCAATCATTTGCATCGACCAATTCATTAATAAAATCAAAACCAGTCGGAATAACGCTGTCACCATCGTGCCCGGTCAGGAGAATATCGCAACCAACTTGCTGAGCTTCCAGCGAAACGCTCAAATGAAAACTGGAAGGAATAATAAAATGGTCGGGGCGGTCGAACAAGTGATTAATTTTCAGGATTGAGCCCAGCACATCGGCTATTGGACGAACCGTATGATGATGCGGATGCCATTGATCAACCACAGCCTGTACATACTCTTTCTCGTCGGCCTCGGGCTGTTCAGTATCAATAGTAAAGGTATGGATCGTAGACCTGCGCTGTTGACTCAGTAGAGCCTGAGCCACACAACTGACCGATGAGGAATCTAAACCCCCACTTAAATGGGAGCCAACAAGTTGCTTTCCGCTGATTCGGCGCTTAATAGCTTCGGTAAATGAATCATGGAATAGTGTAGAATAGTCTTCGGGCTTGCTTAAACCACTATACTTTTTGAGATCTATATGCCAGTAGGGACGCACGTGTACAGTCTGGGAATTGATCTGAACATAATGGCCGGGCAATACGCTGTAGATGCTATCATGAAACGTTTCTGCGCTATATGGCACATAGTCGGTAGCCCAGGTCAAATATTCTCTAAACTTATGTTCGTTAGGTCTGACAACGACTTCACGAAGCGCCAGCAACGCCTTTATTTCGGAGGCAAATGCGACAAAACGACCCGGCTGATGCACGTAATAAAGTGGCTTTACACCTAAGATATCCCGTGCGCAGAAGAGACTTTTCTGGTTCGAATCCCAAAGCGCTACAGCAAAATCAGTGTCCTGCCCGTTGAACGACATGGGGCCATTTCGGGTATAGTTTGTTGTAAAAGATTGATTACTACCGTTAACATAAAAATCTGCATCAATAGTGGCACAGACCGTACTGGTTACATCTATCTTACCACCGAACGCCATTAATAGGCCCTGGTCAACTACCTGGCTTGTTACGCCCCCCCGATGTTTTAATAAATCAATAACCCTGGCTCTATCGGTCTCAATTACGCCCTGTCCATCAAATCGAATTATCCCCGCGATGCCGCTCATAGTACCAAAACTAACCTGCTAATTTACTGTCCTGTATGCATCCAAAACTACCTAATTTATCGACAAAGGCAGCTGTCAATGTTCACTCAAATTTTATCATTTAATTGGCGCTTTTCGTTAAGTAGCTAAATAAAGTCATTTGACACATTCAACCTAACAAGGAATTTCGTAACATTGCGTGTTAGCTTTTAGTAACTTCTTTATTAAATTAGATATATTAACGTATGAAGATAAAGACTACCCAACTTGTACTGGCTCTAACGCCTAAAAAAGCTTACCAAGCCCCTAAACTCAGGTCATTGGGTAGTGTAAAAAAACTAACGTTAAAAATAGGGTCTATGAGCGATGGAATGGCGCCAGGCTTCGGTTGATCATAATCACGAGTTGATTGACCCAACAAAAAGCTTGATTGACTGATAGCCAATCAAGCTTTTGTCATTTAGTGTATCCGCAGGTCCTTAATCATAAACTTAAACAGCTATCTTTCGTAACTTCGCTTCTGTATTGTGTGGGTTCGACCTGTCGGTTACTTTCCACCCAACACGGGTAACGTGCACTCTACGTGAGATTAAAAATGCCAGGAAAAAGCAGATTATATAACGCAGTTGTTCTCTTAATTCTCCTGAGTGTTGTGGGCGGTTGCCAAAAAATCACCGACCCTACACCCGACGATTCGGCCTATTTCCCTTTACAGACCGGCGATTACCGGATTTATCAGGTCACGCAGGAAACCTACTCGCTGACCAATGTCCCAACGACGCGGGTATTTCAGCTTCAGGAAAAAATTGGCAGTTCATTCCCCCGAAACGGGCAGGTGTTTTTCCAAGTCGAAGAATCCACAAGAACATCGGAAAAAGCCGACTGGCAAATCAGCGCGATTCGCACGGTTTATAAAAACCCATCGGAGGTCGTTAGCCAGGATAACAATGTGCCAATAGTAGATTTAATTTTCCCGGTTTCGACCACAACATCCTGGAATATCAATACCTACAACGCCCGGGCCGACACGTTACGGCTTCGGTATCAGGACATTGGAGCTTCGTTTGCCAGAAGTAAATTGAAATTTGAGCGAACGATTTCGGTAGTTGGTCCTAATTACTCGTCCTTGATCGGGCTGGATAATTACCAACGGGTATATGCATCAACTGTGGGGCTGGTCTACCGAGAAAATACATCGTTAGCGTATTGCCAGTCATCGTCTGATTGCATTGGCAAAGGCATTATCACATCCGGCACGAGAGAAAAATGGGAGTTAACAGCCAGCAATCGTCTGCCTTAGTGTTGCCATACAACCTTACCCGTATGCATTTCTGTGCGACCATCCTTGTAAGTTAATCGCAACGAATACGGATAAAGACCCGGCGTTGTGCCCTGCCACAGAAACGAATTTTTTCCGGTCGATACCAAAAAGCTATTCTCAAAGACCCGTGTGCCTGATTGGTTATAAATCATCAGACGGGATTCTGTCGGTAACTCTTTCACGTTCAGTGTTAACTCGAATTTTACGTAAGTGGTCGCCGGATTTGGATAGGCTAAAAATGTAATGGGTTCATCCGTTGAGACTACACCAATGTCGAGTATGTAAGGTGATTGTGTACGATTGCCAGCGGCATCTTTCCCGAAAACAATGAGTTGATAACTGCCTCCTTCCTTAAGCGATAAGTTTGTGGCCACCTGAAGTTGATTGGCCGAAACGGCCAAGACCGAAAACAAGGCCGCTGAAATCTTTTGTGGTGAACACATTTCGCAGCTTTTCAGATAAACATCAACCGCATTCGTATCCTTCGACGAAAGCGGATTCTCGTCCAGAATGTAAATCTCGATGCGTGGATTCAGGCCCACCACCGCCTTATTTTCCCTTACTTTCCCATCCACAAATACATTAATTTCCGGATTTATCCGATCCGGCAACACGTTTAGCGGATAGCTGGCACTACTCTGTGCCTGCGTCCAGTCGATATCTAACGTAGCTTTGTTATTCGTCTTACTTAGCTCAACAACCTGATTATCAGGATCAATTGTTACATCTACTTTTTGTAGCCGCTCATCCTTAGCCAATGTATAAACGAGTGTATCCCGGTATCGAAACGAGTCAAACCGCAGTGTATTACCCGTTGATATGCCACTAATCGTCTTATTGAGCGTCAATGAAACCGACTGACCCGCCACAAATTTTCCGAGGTTCGCTATGGGAATGACAACCCGAATTGAATCGCTGTTTTTAATTGTACTTCCAACGATTTTGGCCTGAATATACATACCTTTTGTGTCAACAGAAAAGTCAGGATTGGGTAATGGATAAAGGCTCACGGCCGGGTCGCCCTGCAAGAGCATCTGCAACAAAACCGAGACATCATAAGGACTATTCCCCTGCTTCTCAAGGGCCATATTAAGCTGTTGCTGGACCTTACCAAACGGTTTACCAAGTGTAGTGGCATCGGCAAAAAGGTCGGTATAAAGCTTTGTCAGATAACGGGTTGTGGGGCCTTCGTAACTATAATAAGTATGCGCCAATACGATAGCGGCTCCTTTTTGGGGCGCCAGCAACCAGTCAGTTGAGAGTGTTTTGAAACTAGAAAAAATCTCCCCGACGCCACACCCGTTAAAAATCATGAGCGGGTAAAATTGATTACGAAATCCATTCTCCGGGGGCGAAGCAAACCCGAAATTCATGTCGGTAATAGCTGGTCCGGCATGACCAAAAAACGTAATCAGACTAACGCCGTCATTGACGAGTGGAGCAATATTTATCTGCTCTACTTCGTCGGTCGTGTTTTTGCTGAACGAGCTGATTTGCCCACCCAGAAGGCCATTTTTATAAATACTGCCAATATTGGTCATGGCTTCGCGCAATCCCGATGCTTCACCCGCTGTTTTACCTCCGCTAA
>JANXVQ010001006.1 GCA_025351545.1 Spirosoma sp. | reverse complement strand
ATCGACCGTATGCGTCGTGAATTCAAAGTAGAAGTAAACCAAGGTGCTCCACAGGTAGCTTACAAAGAAAAGTTAACTAAAAACGTCGAACACCGCGAGGTTTATAAGAAACAAACGGGTGGTCGCGGTAAGTTTGCGGATATCCTGTTTGAACTTGGGCCACGTGGCGAAGACGAAACCGGGATTGTACCGGCGGGTCTAGAGTTCGTTAATGGCATTGTGGGTGGTGTAATTCCTCGCGAATTTATCCCGGCAATCGAAAAAGGCTTTAAAGAGTCGTTGAAAAACGGTCCTTTGGCTGGCTTCCCACTGCAGAGCATGAAAGTTCGAATCTACCACGGTTCGTACCATGATGTTGACTCCGACGCACTTTCGTTTGAAATGGCAGCTCGGTTAGGTTTCCGCGAAGCAGCTCGTCAGGCTGGTCCGAAATTACTCGAACCAATCATGGCTGTTGAAGTGCTGACACCAGAAGAATACACCGGCCCAATCACGGGTGACCTGAACCGTCGCCGTGGTGTGATGAAGGGTATGGATACGAAAGCTGGATCGCAAGTGATCAAGGCTGACGTTCCTCTGTCGGAATTGTTCGGTTACGTAACGGATCTACGGACAATGTCGTCGGGCCGTGCTACCGCTAACCTGACATTTGCACACTACGAAGTTGTGCCGCAAAGTCTTTCGGAAGGCGTAGTTGCTAAAGAAAAAGGTACTGTGAAGGCGTAAGCCTTGGTAAATATTGGGCAGTGGGTCAACCGATCCACTGCCCGTTTTTTTGTGTCGCCGGAGTAAATGGTTCTTTCGACAGGCACTTTCACTTAATGAACCAAAACACAATGAGCCAAAAAATTCGTATTAAACTAAAGTCGTTCGACCACATGCTGGTTGACAAGTCGGCCGAGAAAATCGTAAAAGCGGTTAAATCGACGGGAGCCATTGTAAGTGGTCCTATTCCATTGCCAACTGACAAAGAAATTTACACTGTACTGCGGTCGCCCCACGTCAATAAAAAAGCGCGGGAGCAGTTCCAACTTTGTACCTATAAGCGATTGGTGGACATCTATAGCAGCAGTGCTAAAACGGTAGATGCGCTTATGAAACTCGAACTCCCCAGTGGTGTTGACGTAGAAATCAAAGTCTAACGATTTTTGGTTAAAGGCTTATATGCCGCAAGTTCGGGACTATCCATGTCTTGCACTTGCGGCATTTTGCATCTAAAGTAATTTCCCTGTAATTCCGTTGAATTATACGTGCTTTGAACGGGTTATTTTTGTATATTGTACATCATGGCAGATCGCCGTTCTGGGAGATTTTATTCGTTATGTTAAACGTTATTCAGCTACTGCCCGATTCGATTGCGAATCAGATTGCTGCCGGTGAGGTTGTTCAACGGCCAGCTTCGGTGGTAAAAGAGTTACTCGAAAACTCGGTAGATGCTAAAGCGAAATCGGTACAGGTCATTATTCGCGAAGCAGGCCGCAATCTGATTCAGATTGTAGATGATGGCGTTGGTATGACGGAGACGGATGCCCGCATGAGTTTTGAACGCCATGCAACGTCTAAAATTCGCACGTCCGACGATTTGTTTCGTATCCGTACAATGGGGTTCCGGGGCGAAGCGCTGGCATCTATTGCTGCTGTGGCTCAAATTGAAATGCGAACGCGACGGGCCGAAGAGGAATTAGGTACGCTCATACGGATTGAAGGCTCGGACATTAAAGCGCAGGAAGCCATTTCCTGTTTACCGGGAACAAATCTGCTCATCAAAAATCTGTTTTTCAATGTTCCGGCCCGGCGCAACTTCCTGAAATCTAATTCCGTTGAAATGCGTCATATCCTTGATGAATTTCAACGCGTATCCCTCGCTAATCCAGAAGTTGCCTTTTCACTTTTTCATAACGATCAGGAAATATACAACCTCCCGGCCGGGAAATTAAGTCGCCGAATAGTTGATATGTTTGGCAAGAGCTACCGCGAGCAGTTGAACTTCTGCGAGGAGCAAACGCCCTATGTTACAGTACACGGGTATATTGGCAAGCCGGAATCAGCTAAGAAAGCCAGGAACGAGCAGTTTTTCTTTGTCAATAACCGATTCATTAAACACAATTATCTGCATCACGCGGTGGTAGGCGCCTATGAGGGCACTTTGCCCGAAGGCAGCCACCCGTTTTATGTGCTGTTCATCGACATTGACCCATCACACATTGACATAAATATCCACCCCACTAAAACAGAGATAAAATTCGATGACGAGCGGTCTGTTTATGCTATTATGATGGCGGCCGTCCGGAAAGCAGTGGGTATTTATAACCTTTCTCCTTCGCTGGATTTTGAGTCCGATGTTAATTTTCTGGCCGGTGTTCGTCCGGGTATGTCGAAAGCAACGACAACGGATATCAAATCTGACCGTAACGGGGTGGGCAGTACAAGCTCAAATATAAACGCCCGACCGATTACACCATCATGGGCGTCGGGAGGAACTCAGGCAGTCAACGAGCGAGGTACATTGCACAACGATTCGTTAGACAAAGCTGCGGGTAGTGGTTTCGATATGCCAAAAAAATCGGACGTGGCCCGACCAGACGTGGCCCGACCATCAGTTAACAATTGGCAAACATTACATGAAGGTATTTCTGGCACCAGCGATAGTTTGACCCATCCAGTTAATACGCCTACAGAAGAGGGCGACTGGTTAGGTCCGACGAAACAGGAATCAACCAAAATAGACCAAACGACAGTTGATAATGAGCCCATTACGATGGGAAGTCGGGCCAATCAGTTGCAGGTTGGTTTAGAGTCACAGGGAGAAAATCTGCCCGTACTGGTTGACGATGATAATATTGTTCAGGTACAGAATCGTTACCTTTTAGCTCCTATTAAGTCTGGAATGTTTCTGTTCGACCAACGGCGGGCTTATGTAGGGATTCT
>JANXVQ010000988.1 GCA_025351545.1 Spirosoma sp. | reverse complement strand
GGATGGCCGCACCCCAGGTTGCCGCACCATCGTTTACGAAAACAGGGCGAAGGGCATTTATAAACGCATTAACGTATCGGCCGACGGGAAAGAGTTATTGGGTGGGATTCTGGTGGGCGATGCCGATCAGTATAATATGCTGTTGCAGACCTGCAAGAACAAAACCATTCTGCCTCCCGACCCCGAAGATGTGATCTTTGGCTCGCGGGGGGGTGAAGATGCCGGAGCAGCAACATCCGTTGGGGGCGTCATGAGCCTTCCCGATGATGCGTTAATCTGCTCCTGCGAAGCCATTACCAAAGCTATACTCTGCCACGAAATTGGAGAGAACGGTCATAATACAGTCGATGCACTGAAGAAAGCCACCAAAGCCTGCACCGGTTGCGGAGGTTGTACACCGATGGTGAAAGACATGATTCAGGGCGTGATGAAGGCAAAAGGGGTGTACGTACGGAATATCATCTGCGAACACTTCGACTATACGCGCCAGGAATTGTTCGATCTGGTCAAAATTAACAGCCTGAAAACCTATACCGACGTACTGAATAAGTTCGGGCATGGCGATGGTTGCGAAGTATGTAAACCCGCTACGGCTTCAATTTTGGCCAGTCTCTGGAACGAAAATATTCTGGCTAAAGACCGCGCCCCAATTCAGGATTCAAATGATCGTTTTCTAGCCAATATCCAGCGGGGCGGTACATATTCCGTAATGCCACGCGTGGCTGGTGGCGAAATCTCACCGGAAAAACTCATTGTACTGGGTCAGGTTGCACAGAAGTACGGTCTCTATACCAAGATTACGGGTGGACAACGTATTGACTTATTTGGCGCCCACGTTGGCGACTTGCCCAACATTTGGGAGGAATTGATTGTCGCCGGTTTTGAGAGTGGACACGCCTACGGAAAATCATTACGGACCGTGAAAAGCTGCGTTGGCACGACCTGGTGCCGGTATGGTGTTCAGGATTCCGTTACGTTCGCCATTGAACTGGAAAACCGATATAAAGGATTACGGTCGCCCCACAAGCTCAAATCGGGTGTATCGGGTTGCACGCGGGAGTGCGCCGAAGCCCAAAGTAAGGATTTCGGCATTATCGCTACCGAAAAAGGCTGGAGCGTGTATGTATGCGGCAACGGTGGCACAAAACCTCAACACGCCCAATTGCTGGCTTCCGATGTTGATAAAGAAACCTGTGTCAAATTACTCGACCGGTTCCTGATGTTCTACGTTAAGACCGCCGATCCGCTAACCCGCACGGCTACCTGGCTGAATAAAATGGACGGTGGCATAACTTACCTCAAAGCTGTTGTGATAGACGACGTACTGGGTATTGGCGCAGAGCTGGAACGCGAAATGCAACTCATCGTCGATACGTATGCCTGCGAGTGGAAAGAAGTTGTTGAGAATCCGGAACTCCGCAAGCAATTCACCCACTTCGTGAATGCGCCCGAAGTGAAAGATCCAACCGTAGAATTCGAACCGCTTCGCGACCAGATCCGCGCAAAGGAATGGGCGTAAGCAATCGTATGGGTGGTGTCAGTTTTGAGAAACTGACACCACGAACCACAAAAAAATCAATTCAATGGAAACTCTCACTATAAATAAAGATGAAATTACCTGGCACGTAGCGTGTCAGGTCGATGCTATTCCTGAAGATGGTGGCGCCTGCGCACTGATTGATGGACGGCAGATTGCTATTTTCAACTTTACCCGTCGGGGTGAATGGTACGCGACCGACAACGAATGTCCGCACCGCCAACAGATGGCGCTCGGACGAGGTATGATTGGCAGTCAGGGCGATGAGCCCAAAGTGGCTTGCCCGTTCCATAAACGAACATTTTCGCTCGAAACCGGTAAATGCCTCAATGACGATGCCTATCAGATTAATACTTATCCAGTCAAAGTAGAACAGGGAGTTGTGTATGTGGGCGTGTAATTTTTTTATTCTCGCCGGGTTTATTGAGTTGACCTGATTAACCGCCGGTATAATAGTATTTTCAAAAGTGAAGCAACTCGATCAACAGGTAGCCCGTCGGTTAACGCGGTTCTATGTCATAGCGCTTACCGTCATTGCGGTGCTGTCTCTGAGCGGGTTACTGTTTATCAGACGTACCATCAGTACGCACTACGATGACAGTCGGGTTGTAAACGTGGCCGGGCGGCAACGGATGCTGAGCCAGCGACTAACAAAACTAGCCGTTCTACGCACAACGGGCTTATCGGCGGCTGACACGGTTTCGTTCGATTCGCTTTTGCATACGTGGAGCCAAACGCATATTCAGCTACGCAACGGAACACTCCATATGGAGAAGGGTTATACGGTCAGAAAAAGCAGTAAGCTAGATAGCATGTTCATGCAGATTGAACCGTCATTTCAGTCTATCTATCAAGGCTTTGGGCGTATCAATGGTCGCCAAACGACGCTTGCTGACAAAAATGAAGCTCTCCATATTATTCTTCAGAATGAGCTTTCGTTTCTACAGCAAATGAATGACATTGTCTTTCAATTCGATACCGAAAGTTTTGGCCGCGTAGAACACCTCGAACAGATTGAATGGATTTTAACAATTGCGACGCTGCTGACCTTACT
>JANXVQ010000944.1 GCA_025351545.1 Spirosoma sp. | reverse complement strand
CGCCCGATGTTTGTCCTTCGACCCGGATGTCGGATTCCCGGATCGTTATCAGTTTGAGCTTAGTCCCATCCGAAACGACCAGATTTGTTTTGCTCGACGCGCCCGTGAGCTTCGGGAAATAAATATACACCTGATAGGTAGCAGCTTTGGCAACCGTAGGACTGAAACGTATCGTTTTCACATCTGACCCAGTGCTAGTGGTTGTGAAATAGCTGGGACCGTAAGCACCCTTCGAGTTGTTATCACGCGTCCAGTCACCGGTGCGGGTGACCTGCGCAGGATCGTCGTTGTCAACTAAAATTTCGGGCGTACTTCCATCGCCTAATGGATTGGTTTTGAGCAGACTTTGTAGTTTCTTAACATCAATGGCCTGAACAGATGTTTTTCCGTCGATGGCCATGCTGGCGGCTATCGCCGACGATTGAGCCAGTACCATAAAAACGGGTTCCATCCGGATGGAACCGTAAGCGATGTGGCTCGCCGACAGACAAACGGGCACCAACAGGTTTTTGCACTCGTCAGCTTTCGGAATCAGGCAACGGTACGAAATCGGATAAGGAGGAAACCCGCCAATCTGTACGTCGCCTTCATTCTTAACCATTTTCATACCGTTTTTCTCGACAATTAATCGTTGACAATTGTGCGAATCCATTGTGTAAGCCGCCATCCCAACGCCGTCTGTCACCACCTCACGACCCTGGCAGTTGGCCTGTGTCATCACATAATCGCCGACCATGCGACGGGCTTCCCGAACATACATTTGGGTCGACCAATTGCCCGAGTCGGTATATTCATCTTTCGGATAACCAAACTTGAGCATTTCGGCCTGAATGTCTTTTCGCATCCGGGGATCGTGCCCAATGAAGTATAATAATCCTTTGTTGTACAGTTCATGTTCGCGCTGAATTTCGGCTCGGCGTTCAAAAGTGGCTTCGGGGAAGTCAGCATTCACGCCAATCATATCGGTCGAAAAGGGGCCGTTGTTATTGATGTCCGTTTTCTGATTCGGCATCCGGTCGGGTTTCAGAATAGTGTTGAATGCCAGTTTTGGATTCTTTTCAATCGCTCGTAGCAGGAGCTCATATCGGGTTTCGTCATAGCCTTCGGGCTTGGCAATCGGAATCATATTGGCCGGATTACTGCTCAGGCAAATTCGGAAATTGTACGCCTGCACCAGCTTACTACCCGTACCGTTGGGCATAACGGCGGCAGTACTGATGCCCCACAACAGACCACTTTCGGGCTTTCCGGGCGTTTTGTACGGGTCGACCCCATCGGCGAACTGATGCTTGTCAAGTAATTGAAAGCCGTTGTATGTTTCGCCATACGTCTTGTTGTCTTCGCGACCAACCGTGTATCTTACACCTGCTTTGGCCATTAAATCGCCTTCGTACGTGCAATCAAGAAAGACCTTCGCGTTTATAATTCGCGGTGTCTTACCAGTTGCGGAAGATGGCTCCAGCGTGATACTTTGAATAGTTCCATTCTGTTTCTTTACCGATGCGAGTCGGTAGGCATACAGGACGTTAATGTCAGCGCGCTTAACGTATTCCCTGAAAAGATCCTCTGCTACGTGAGGCTCAAAAATCCACTGTTCAAACTTGCCGTAGTGCTTACCAATCTGGCGATAATAATCTCGGGCAATACCCGAAATTGCATACTTGTTTCCAATATCGGTGTAGCCCAGACCACCCGTGGTTAGCCCGCCCAAGTGCCGACCGGGTTCAATCAGGATGACAGATTTACCCATTTTCTTAGCTGTGTACGCAGCAATTACACCCGCCGATGAACCACCATAAATGCAGATATCAACCGTTGTGAGGGCAGTTTGGGCAATAGAAAATGCATTAAGGAAGGACAGACAGACGAAGAGAATAATCAGTTTTTTCATGCCAACTTAACTGGTTGAAATTTACCGCCGGGTTAAAACCCGGCGCATTTGTCATGTTGTTCTGCGCCGGGCTTTAACCCGACGAAAGAATTCCAAATTAAAATCAATAGCCCGGATTTTGTGTCAACTTAGAATTTACGTCGCGTTCCGTTTGCGGAATCGGAAACAGGTAATGATGCTCGTCTACTAAGATGGTTGGATTTTGTGCTTTCAATGCACTGATTAACCGTTTCGTGCGAGACAGATCATACCAGCGATGCCCTTCAAAAGCCAACTCCAACCGCCGTTCCACTAGCAGGCTATCACGGAATTGTGCCTGACTCAAATTAGCAGTCAGGTTAGGCAACCCCGCCCGATTGCGGATTCGGTTAATAGTCGAATAGGCGTCGGTACTGTTAGCTGCCTGCTCATTCAAGGCTTCGGCGTACATTAACAATACATCGGAATAGCGCACAATGGGGTAATTATTTCCGCCATCGTTGTTCCCGGTTGCAGCCGGGTCCAGGTATTTATACACGTAACAAGGAAACAAAACACTGGCCGGAGCAGCCGGTGTACTGGTTGCCGAATAGAGTTTCAGCGTTACGTTCCGGCGTTTGTCGTCGGCCCGGTAGGCTTTGTACAAATTATCCGTTGCCGGATCATCGCCGAAACCAGTAACGCCATTGACGCGGTCGAAATTCGGTCGCATGTACCCTTGCATCAAACTTCCTTCGTTGAAGCCTCCACTCAGCGCCTGCATTTCGAAGACACCCTCTTTCCCGTTTTTGTTGGCAATCAGGAAAGCATCGGCGTAGTTAGCCCATAAATCGTAGACACCTGAATTGAGTACTTCCTTGGCTTTGGCCGATGCATTTGCCCAATCCTGACGAGTCAGGTATACTTTAGCCAGAAAAGCTTTCGCGGCTCCTTTGGTAGCCCGGCCCTTGTCGGCGGTAGAATACGTCGTTGGTAA
>JANXVQ010000895.1 GCA_025351545.1 Spirosoma sp. | reverse complement strand
CAGTTAAATCAACATAAACCGTATCACTCATTAAACATTAATTTACTATGAATGACGTTTTCATTATTCCTTATTCACCTGAATATCAGCCCGATTTTAAGCGTCTGAATATCGAGTGGATTTCACGTTTTTTTACGGTCGAGTCGCACGATCTGGAACAATTAGACTACCCCGAAATACATATTATGCCGAACGATGGCCAGATTCTTTTTGCTGGGATTGGCGATGAGATTGTTAGCTGTGTAGCCATGGTGAACATGGGAGAGACAGGCTTTGAACTGGCTAAAATGGCTGTTTCGCCAACTACTCAGGGCAAAGGCATTGGCAAAAAACTATGCCTGGCCGCCATTGACTATGCTCGACAGTTAGGGGTTAAAACTGTCTGGCTGGAATCTAACCGGATACTTACTCCCGCGCTAACCATGTATGCCCGTGTCGGTTTTTGCGAAGTGCCGAGCGTACCAACGCCCTACAGCCGCGCCGATATTCGGATGGAAATGGCGTTGTGAGTGGGTTGAACCAATTAATCGATTCTTACCGGGTTGAAACGGCAACGGCCACCCGTCCGGCGCAAAAACACAAAACGAATTATGTGTGGTGTCGGGTTCTTAAACCCGACGCAATTGCTGACGCGAACTGTCGGCGGGGCCGCCCGTACGGTTTAAGAACCCGACACCACACATAATCCTGAACAGCTTCGATTTAACAATAGACGAAATGCCTGTTTCTTTCAGCCTCTTATTTCAAATAGGGAGCTAATACTTTAGTCCAACGTTTATAGCCTGCCGGGAGCATGTGTAAACTGTCAGATTTAAATAAGGCGGGTATTGGTTGCCCATTTTCGCCAAGCATAACCGGCCTGATATCCACGAATTGAGCGTTTTTGTCTTTAGCCAGATATTGTTTGATAAGTTGGTTAGCTATATCGTTTTCGGGAAAAAACTGCCGACGCGACGGGCTGGGTTTAATCGAAATAAACGTGAATAGAACGTCAGGTAGTTTTTGACGAACGTGTTGGAATAAAGCAAGGAAACGCTCGAAGGTTTGCTGGCCGGTTTGTTTTCCCGTGGCAATATCATTTTCGCCCGCGTAGAGCACCATCTGCTTTGGGTGATAAGGGATAATAAGTCGGTCGGCATACAGCAAAACCTGGCTTAATTCAGAACCGCCGAAGCCGCGCTGAAGTATGGTTTTCGTTGGAAAATAGGCCGGTAAATTATCCCATACCCGAATAGACGAACTTCCCGTAAACACGATGGCATACTGGGGTGGGGGCGATACGCTGTCAGCTTTCTCGAAAGCGCGAATCTCTGCCTCGAAAGGGCGATCCTGAGCGGTGGAGTTGGTTTGTCCAAACGCCCAGGCACTAACAAACAATAGACCTATACACCAATTGAGTTTCAGGTAATACATACGATGGAACACGATATAAAAAGGGTTTTTAGATGAAAGACACAACCGATTCTAAACTCATGCCCCTTGAGCCTTTTATTAGTATATATGTATCAGCCATGGGGTTGTCCATCAGCCAGTTATGTAGTGAAAATTTGTCGGGAAAATAGTACGCTTTGGGCAGCGACGCCAGGGCGTAATGCATGTCTTTTCCCGCCAGAATAACCAAATCGAAGTTGCTTTGGGCGATCAGCTTTCCCAGTGCCTCGTGTTCGGCTTCGCTTTCGGAGCCCAGTTCGTACATGTCGCCCAAAATGACCGCTTTTCGCTTGGCGGGCGTAGCGGCAAATTGCTGAATCGCGGCTGCCATTGAGCTTGGATTCGCATTGTACGCATCCAGAAGCACCGTGTTTGTGCCCTTTGCAATGCGCTGTGAGCGGTTATTTGTCGGGTTGTAATCAGCTACAGCGTGGTTGGCGTCTTCGGGCGAAACGTCGAAATAGTCCCCGATGGCTAATGCCGCTAACATATTCTCGAAGTTGTAACGACCGGGCAAATGGGTCGTTATCTCACGACCGGCTGAATCGCGAAAAACGACCGCGGGTGCTTCCTGAATTAACTCAGCTGGAGAGCCAGTAGAATCCACGGTGGCCGAATCCACGGTGGCCGATTCCACGGCGGGATAGAAGATGACTTTGGCGAACGTAGTTTCGGAGCGGAGCGCTTTCAGGCGTTCGCGGTACATGGTCATTAACGTTTTATCACGCGAATTGATAAAAACCGTTTTCGCGTTTTGCACCAGATAATCATACAATTCACCTTTGCCTTTTCTGACGCCCTCAATTCCGCCGAACCCTTCGAGATGGGCTTTACCAACATTCGTAATCAGGCCGTGGGTGGGCTGGGCAATGGAGCACAGTAACTCAATCTCTTTCTGATGGTTAGCCCCCATTTCAACGATGGCTATTTCATGCTGGTCGGTCAACGATAAGAGCGTAAGGGGCACGCCGATATGATTATTCAGATTGCCAACGGTGGCATAAACCTGATAATTTTTCGACAATACGGCCGCAATCAGTTCTTTGGTTGTCGTTTTGCCGTTAGAACCTGTTAGTCCAATTACGGGAAAGGTAAACGTTTGCCGATGATGACGGGCCAACTCCTGAAGGGCTGTTAAGCTGTCGGAAACGAGCAGACAGCGGGACGTTCCGTCGGTATGGTCGTGTTCGGCAACAAGGGCATCATCGACAATGGCGTAGCGGGCACCCGATGCAATGGCTTGCTCGGCAAACTGATTGCCATCGAAGTTGTCGCCTTTGAGGGCTACGATGGCGGAGCCTGGCTTCCCACGGGGGATCGCTTCGCCCCGTGTTTTAGCGTCTCCTGCCCCGGC
>JANXVQ010000894.1 GCA_025351545.1 Spirosoma sp. | reverse complement strand
TCTGTACTTACGTCATACTTACGCAGATAACCGGCAGCCGCCCGCCCGAGCGCATGGTCTGGAAAGCGGGTGACATGAGCCGCCTGTAAACCAAATTGCGCCAGCGATACGGCCACATTGGCTTCTGTGCCACCAAAGTGCATCGTTAAGCTGTCTGTTTGAGCAAACCGCCCAACCCCAGGCGGACTTAACCGAAGCATGACTTCGCCAAAAGTGATAATTTTCATACGTACACGGTAGGTTCTAGTCTAGAAGAAACTTGACAATGGTTGACGTTAAATAAATGGATAATGAATAATTGATAGTGAAAATATGCTAACTATTAAGGCGTTGCTATTATTCATTTTACATTGTCCATTTACTTATGACGCCTTGCTGCCTTTAACATAGTCGTTCAGTAACTCCTCCGGTCGTACCGGCTCTAGTTTTGGTAAGACCAAATGGATGATAATCAGCGCTATCAGGTAGGAGCAACTGGCAATGATAAACATGGGCAGGTAGCCAAAGGCCGTTATAATACGACCCGCCAGCAGTGCCAATAAAATGCCGCCTACAGCGCCAAACATACCACCAATACCCGTTACGGAAGCCACTACGTTTTTTGGAAATAAATCAGACGCGAAAGTGTACATATTTGCCGACCAGCCCTGGTGGGCAGCTGTTGCCAGCGAAATTAAGGCAATAGCAACGGTCAGACTGCTGGTTTGGGCGGCAAAGAAAATGGGTACGACGCACAGGGCGCAAATGAGCATCGTTGTTTTTTGAGCCCGATTTGCCGACCAGCCCCAACTCATAAACTGAGTGCTGAGCCACCCGAAAAAGATACTGCCCGCATCTGAAACGACGTAAATAATGAGGAAGGGGACTCCGAAACTTTTAAGGTCTAGTTTTTGATCGAGCGCGTCGTTTGAGTTGAAGAAATCGGGTAGCCAAGACATATAAAACCACCAAATTGGGTCGGCCATGAACTTCCCGACGGCAAAGGCCCACGTCTGTTTATAGCCTAGCAATCGCCCCCACGACACGTTAATGGGAGTAGCTTTCTCTTCGCCACTACGAATGTAAGCCAACTCATCGGCAGTAAGTTTGGGATTTCGTTCGGGTTTACTATACAGGAACCACCAGAAAAAAAGTAGTCCGAATCCTAGCACGCCCGTTACTAAAAAGGAACTTCGCCAGCCGAATTGCAGAATCAGGTAAGGAACGGCGAGGGCTGTCAGAATTATGCCCACATTGGCCCCGGCATTGAATAGGCCGTTGGCAAAGGAGCGTTCGCGTCGGGGAAACCATTCGGCTATGGTTTTTATTGACGACGGAAAATTGGCCGCTTCGCCTAAACCCAGCAGCGCCCGCGCCCATCGCAAACCGGCAATGGTATTGACAAAGGTTGTGAGAATGGCGGCAATACTCCAGACTAAAATTCCCAGTGAGAAACCCCGCCTGGTGCCAATTCGGTCAATGAGCCAGCCAACGAGCAGAAACCCAATCGCATACGCAAATTTGAAGGCCGCGTCAACATCGCCATAAAGCACCTTGAACCGATCCGTGGCTTCTTTTGTGAGTATGGCATCTGGCGTCATATCGAGCATCTCTTTCCGAAATAGTTCATCCGTCATCGTGAACGATAACACCTGCCGATCTACGTAATTAATGGTCGTCGCCAGAAAGAGCAACGCAACAATACGCCAGCGAAAGCGACCAGAAGTAGTTGGCATTTGCAAAACAAATTGGAGTTTTGGGGAGAAAAGGAAGTACAGATGCTTTTTTACCTAAACTCATGATGCGTGATGAGTAACTGATTACTGACCTTGCCAATTACGAACGACTACTAATTAAATTATGCTTGAACAAACATGGCGATGGTTCGGCCCGAATGACCCCGTATCGCTCAATGACGTCCGGCAGGCTGGGGCCACCGGTATTGTAACGGCCCTGCACCACATTCCCAATGGCGAATTATGGTCATTGGAAGAAGTCCTGAGCCGTAAATCGCAAATCGAAACCACAGGTCTAACCTGGTCGGTGGTTGAAAGTATTCCGGTACATGAGGGCATAAAAACCCGGTCGGGCGATTATCGGCGATACATCGAAAACTACAAAGAGTCCATCGTTAACCTGGCGCAGGCGGGCGTTGATACGGTTTGTTACAACTTCATGCCTGTACTCGACTGGACACGCACGGACCTGGATTTTCCTATGCCCGATGGGTCTACAGGCTTGCGTTTCGACGCCACTGAGTTTGCCGCTTTCGAGTTATTTATTCTCCAGCGGCCGGGCGCTCACTATTTGTATAACGATGCGCAGAAACGGCAGGCCCGAACCAAACTCGACAGCATGACCGATGCGCAGGTTAAACGCCTGACCCGCACCATCATTGCAGGCTTGCCCGGCTCAGAAGAAAGCTACACCGTCGAACGGTTTCGCGATGCGCTGGATGCCTACAAAGATATCAGCGATCGGGAGTTACGCCAGAATCTATATACGTTCCTGCGGGAAATTGTGCCCGTGGCGGAGTCGGTTGGGGTGCGACTGGCCGTTCACCCCGACGATCCGCCGTATCCAATTCTGGGTTTGCCGCGGGTTGTCAGCACCGAAGCCGATGCTCGTGCCTTGTTGGCCGCTGCCGATTCTCCCGCCAATGGGTTGTGTTTCTGCACCGGTTCGTATGGCGTCCGGGCCGATAATGACCTTGTGGGTATGGCCCAACGGTTGGGGCCGAGTATTCATTTTATTCACCTGCGCAGTACGCAGCGCGATGCCGATAGCAGTTTTCAGGAAGCTAACCACCTCGAAGGCGACGTACCAATGGTTGGCGTAATGCGGGCATTGCTGACGGAGCAGAAAAGGCGCAAGGAAGAAGGTCGAACCGACGCCCGGATGCCTTTTCGGCCTGACCACGGTCACCGGATGCTCGACGATTTGACGTCGG
>JANXVQ010000870.1 GCA_025351545.1 Spirosoma sp. | reverse complement strand
CGTTGTGCTTCAATTCCGATTCGCATAGGGTTGTGGTTTTGGGGTGTCCCACCGCTCACAGGTGGTAAATAATATAGAGTTGATGAAAAGGATAGTGCTGGTTGGAAACTGGCCTAATATCGGGTTGGTATAACTCACAACGGCAATACCGATGAATTCGGCCAGCAGAGCGAGCATCAGGGTAATTAGTGTGGGATCGTTTAATTGCCAGATTTTATAGATGCCAATGAGTATTATCCCTGCCAGCATTAAAAGGTAAAGGGTAAGTCCCACAATACCGGTTTCTATCCAGAGTTGAACATACCAGCTATCAGTTGGTATCTGGGCCGCAAAATGGTTGGGTGAAAACCGGTTTCCCGCGCCCGACGATGTGCCTATACCTGCGCCAAATGGTTTGTCCTTTAAGTAATTACGCAGCTTTTGCTGGTTCTCTAATCGAACCAGAAAGGAGGCATCTTCAGACGGGTGGAGCGCGGTACGAATCCGATAAATTTGATAGTTGGAATCCCCAATGTGTGTAAACATCAGAAAGGCGAGTATAGGTATGGCAATCAATACGCCCCGTACGATATTTAGAAGGCTACGACTTAAAATGAGGTAAGCCGGATAACCTGCCAACAACACGAACAAGGCACCCCGGGTGCCCGAAAGGGCAAAACCCCAAAAAAGAATAATGGCCAGCAGCAGATAGACTATTCGATGTAACCACGACTTATCTTCAAAAAAGAAGATCAGGCAGATTAGCGTTACACCTGCCATCTCGGAGCCAAACTGACCCGCGTCGGAATAAAATGAGAAGCTGCGTAACTGACCCCACAAAATATGCGTTCGGGCACCGCCTTCGGCCAGCCAGGCCAGCTCTGCGGGTTCTAGACGAATATATTGTTGTTTGAAAGCCCATAGCGCAGCCAGAAAAGACCAGACAAACCAGGTTCTGATGAATAGACGAATGTCGTTCCGGCTAATTGGGTTAGCCATGACAATGATGGCAATGAGAAACCAACTTAGCGAAAACGCCCGGACGTTGTAAAACCAGGCCGGCCGGTGAGGAGCTTCCGGGTTAAAATATTCCAGAATAGTATAGGATAGCCAACCGATAAGCACCCACAAAACGGGCTGGCGCAATCGCTTCCAGTTCATTCGTTTTCCATTCAGGAATGTGCCTAGCAAGGATAAGAGCAAGATCGCATCGAGTCCGGTTCCTACCGGGGTATCGCGTGGGAGAAAGCGAGTGAAGCCAATTAAAAAACTTAAATGAACGTATACCAGAAGGCCAATCTTGGGCTCCATCAATACGCTGATTAACAGGGTTATCACGATTGGCAGTCCAACAATAATCAGTGCGCCCTTAGTACCCCATGTGCCAATGAGCCAACCAGCGACTAATGCATATAATACGGTTAACAAGCTGAAAATCCAGCGATTATCGCGCAAATGGTCGGCTATGAATAGAGGACGGTCGGACATGCCCATAAGGTAAGTAAATTTCTCATTGATCAATTGTAACGGGTAATCAGACGGCTCGTTTAGATTTTTCCCAAACCCCCGAAATATTACCGTTGCAGAAACGGGCAAACCCTGCCAGTACACACCAGTTCATAAAAACAAAATAGAAGGGTGCAAACGTGAGCTTGAAGCGTGTCTGGCGGTTTTCCAATACATAGCCAACACTGGCAATCAGGTAGAAGGCAACTTGTCCGATAAATAGACTCCACCAGAACGATAGGGTCAATAAACCGCTTTCCGGTTGCGTAAGCAGGATGATATTCAGCAGAAAAAGCAAGGGCAGGCAAAAGGGCGTAACGGCCCAACGCAATACCCGGTGAGAAACATATTGGAAACTTAGCCAGCCATATCTGAAAATATTGAGCAGAGGAGTTAGCCGATTTATCGCCTGAAAGCCGCCCGCAGCAATCCTGACTTTACGTTTCATCTCCTCAGCTACTGAGTGCGAAGGTCGTTCGAGCGCGTAGGCGTCAGGTGCATAGTCGACACGATAGCCGCGTCCGGCGATGCGAAGCGAAATCATGAAATCATCCAGCAGGGTATCGGCCTCCACGGGTTCGTAAAGCGCTGTGCGAATGGCAAATAACTCACCGGCAGCTCCTACAATGGTATGAAGCTGAGCATCAAGTTTTTTGAGAAAAGATTCATATCGCCAGTACAGGCCTTCGCCACTACCCGCTGCCGATTCCTGACCCTGTAAGTTAATGCGTTTTTCGCCCGTTACAGCTCCTACCGTATCGACCTCGAAACGTCTGGTTAACCGACTGACGGCTTCAGGGTTGAGTTGTGTGTTGGCGTCGGTAAAAATGGTAATTGGCGTGTTGACCAGGCGCATGGCATTATTCATGGCCATGATCTTCCCTAGTCGCTGTGTACCGGAAACTATGGTCAGATTGGGTACATTATGTTTTTGCTGCTCCAGATATTCAGCAGAGCCATCGGAAGAGCCTTCGACAACAAATAACAGGTGTAAGTGCTTGGCTGGATAGTCCTGAATTAAGCAGTTTTGGAGTTTTTCGGCCAGGTAATCCCGCTCATTATAGGCAGGAATCACCATGGTTACGTCGGGGAATGGAATTGTTTGAGATTTATCTGCCGCCAACCTGTCAGCCGATTTTCTCCCCCGAAGTTTAACCAGTAGCCAGGCCGCAATACCATAGCCCAGATAGGTATAAAAAACCAGGAAGGCCAACAGGAAGAAAGTCCAGCCGATGAAATAATAAAAGAGACTCATAACGAAATTGATAAACTATACCGGCGATTCACTGGCCGATCTGAAATTCCAGAAAGTACCGCTAATAAAGGCTTTGGCGTGCTTTAACTGGCCGGTAATTAAATACGAAACCAGGTGCTTGGGAAACACACACAGCCCGAAAAACAGGAAAAAAATCAATCGCTGAAAGGCCGAACAATGGCGTCGCATAAAGAGAATGCGGTTGCGCGTCAGGTAGTACGTTTTGAGGGGGCTATGTTGTCCAATCGACATCGACTCTTTATGAAGGATAGACGCCGAGGGCTGGTAGTAGATAATATAGCCCGCGTTCCGAATTCGTTGCGACCAGTCGAGTTCTTCGTAATAGAGGAAAAACCGCTCGGCAAACCGCCCAACCTGCTCAACAACTGTTCGATGAATCATCATGGCGCAACCGTGGGCAAAATAGGTTGGATGCGGCTCATCAAATTGCCCATCATCTGCCTTGTTTGATCCAATAGTTGTTGCCGTACCGGTGTACATATTCATTGGGTTGTAACCGGCATACTGAACGTGTTGGGGCGCATCATAAAACCTGATTTTAGGGCACACAACCCCTATCTTTGGGTTTTTAGCAAAGGGCGTCAACAAGTCCTCAATGAGCGTAGGCGATAATTCTGTATCGTTATTGACGATAAAAAAATAATCTCCGTGCGCTTCCTGCATCCCTAAGTTATTGCCACCGGTAAAGCCTAAGTTAGTCTCGCTCCGAAGCAGTCGTAGGTGAGGATAATGGTCGGTGTTGATGGCATTATGCAGAGGCTGTACAGATCCATTATCAACGACTATAATTTCGTAGGTTGGATAGGTCAGGAGCTTGGCGGATTCCAGGAACTGACGGGTTAGTTCAGCCTGATTGTAGTTGATAGTAATAATTGATACGTGAGCCGACCCACCAACGTCTTCTACACGTTCTCTTTTTGCCATAAACTAAAAATTGTCTTCCAGATAATAAGAACATCTGTCTTAAACGAGAACGTAGAGGAGTATTCAATATCGAGTTGGGTTCGTTCCCGGTCCGACATTGGGCCTCGTCCTCTACCGCGTTTTTGTACCTGCCATAATCCCGTTAAGCCAGCCGGACCTGCAAATCGTTTAATAAATTCGTTGGAAGTGAGTTTTTCGGCTTCGTAAAGGGGGAGGGGGCGATTCCCCACTAATGACATATCGCCAATCAGAATATTAAATAACTGCGGAAGTTCGTCGATACTGCTATTTCGTAAAAATGTGCCAATTCTTGTGATGCGGGGATCATTTCGGAATTTCATAAATTTAGCCGATCCCTTGGTTTGCTCTAAATAGCGTTTTTCGCAAATGAGATGATTCTGATCGAAGAGTAATTGCTGGCAGGATACGCCTTCTTTATGGCACGTACTGCATAATGTTTCTGCTTCGTTTGTTTCTATAGATTCAGTTGGTGTTTTTGTGTAGATATTGTGTGATGCAAGCTGACTAAGGAGCTGATCGGCTTCTACTTTCATGGTTCTAAACTTATACATATCGAACACATGAAAATTGACACCCGCCCGTTTGGACTTATAGATTGCGGGGCCTTTTGAGTCGAAAGCAATAATTAATGCAACAACCAGCAATACAGGCGACAGCAGCAGGAGTGTAGTCAGTGCAACGCTAATATCTATTAAGCGCTTCCACCAGGGTAAGGTAAAGTGTTGAACAGGGGTTAATAAACCGGAGTCATTAAAGGACTGAATCTGGGCACTTAACCCAAGGTAATAATTTATTTTTGCCTGAAGCCGCTGATTACCTTCGTTAATAACTAGTATATCCGTTATACCGGTTGTTAGTGTATCCTGGCCTACTTTTGTCTCGTCGAAACGAGAGGTAACCAGAAAGGGTACTAACCGATAGTCAGTTTTACTTCGTACCATATTTGCCATCGCGTTGCCGTTATGTCTATCGGCGATAATCAGGTCAACTTTCTGGCCATCCGTTAGCCACTCTTCTGAGTTTTTTATTTCTTTAAACCGTATTATTGAGCGAGTTAAACCAACCACACCAGCAATCTTATTAGCGATCAGATCGTCTTCTATCGCCAATAAGATATAATTTGCTGACATTCGATTTTCTTTTTCTTTATCAAGGGCTTTAATACTCTCAATAAGTTTAATGGGGTATTCTGGCATCACTATTGTCGAGTGATAAGTAAATGTTTATAGAATAGATGGTCGGTTAATTGTCAAGGGGAACAAGGATATCATGTCGATCTGTGGAGATTTGAAAAATCTCCGCGAATGCGTTAGCCTTATTTATCGTAATTAATCGGTCGTTTATTCATTAGTCTGACTAATAGCCTTTTAACTATCTACTCAAAAGGTATGTATGTTTTATGATATAGCGTAATTACCCAGAAAGTAGGATAAGATGCGTGAGCGTTGCGACCATAGAGACTTACTTTTAGTCTCAAACAGAACAGGCAATTGTTGTTGAGTTTCCTTAAGTGGCGAATCTGCACGCCGGAGAAGGGCATGTAACTTGGCTTTGACCTCAAGTGGGTTAAAGGGCTTAGAGAGAAAGGCATCGACTCCCTGTTCCAGACACTCAATTCGGGTCGTGCTATCTAAGGCACTTGACAGGATAACTACCGGAATCTGAGCCGTTAACCGGCTCATTCGAATAAGTTTTGTCAGCTCCAGACCACTAAAAAAAGGCAATTCTAATTCAGTAAGGACACTGTCAAATCGATTTCCCTGAATTAATAAACGAGCTGCTTCTTGTCCTGTGCCAGCCACTGTAATTTTAAAATCTTTACTTAGTGTCTGAACTAGTATATCAACAACGTATGGATTTTCATCCACAATAAGCAGATGGCGTTTTGTATTCATTTAAATTTATATTAAATAATCTATGGATGAGATTTGAGCTTTTAGACTACCGTATACTATCTACGGTTACTATCATATAATAAAAAAAATATGTCGTTAAGAACGTGTTGGGAAATTAGATTTGGGTTTTGGGCTTGATCCGTTGCAACATCAGCTGAATGTTGGCTAAAAGTAGCCAGCCTACCGAAGAAGATAGCGTGTATTCGTAATCTTTGACGATGCGCCGAAAAAAGTTTG
>JANXVQ010000864.1 GCA_025351545.1 Spirosoma sp. | reverse complement strand
TGCGAAATATGGAGACCCGCGCTCAGGAATTGGGCGGTACATTCCGGGTATTTGTCGAGGAAGGAACGATTGTCGAGGTGGACGTATGAAAAATTGATTTCTGACGGTAATAAGGAGCCATCGACTATCCTTTTGCTCATCACTGCCAACACATAACGGGTATAGATAGTTGTTTGAATAATTATTCACTCAACCACCAGTCTCAGTCTATGAATCAGGCATTAATCACCGCTCGGACACTCGGTGTTACGTTCGCACAGGGTAGTGCAACCGTGCGCGTCTGGGCACCGTTTGCACAAGCCGTTTCACTGCAACACCATACCCAAAATCTGGTCATTCCGCTTCAGAATGACGGTCATTATTGGCAAACCGTCACCAGCCAGTTACAACCCGGCGATACATATAAATTTATTCTGAATGAAACCACCGAACGGCCTGACCCTGTTTCGCTGGCGCAACCAGAGGGCGTGCATGGGCCATCGAGGGCGGTAAATACGGATGCGTTTGTTTGGACGGATACCGACTGGCATAATTTTCCTTTGGAAGATTACCTGCTTTATGAACTTCACACCGGTACATTCACGCCCGAAGGTACGTTTGTCGGCATCGAAAATCGACTGGATTATCTAGTTGAACTGGGTGTCAACGCGGTCGAAATTATGCCAGTCGCGCAATTTCCCGGCACTCGAAACTGGGGTTATGATGGGGTTTTTCCGTTTGCCGTACAGAATTCGTATGGCGGAGCAGAAGGTCTGCAAAAATTAGTCGATGCCTGCCATCGGCGGGGTTTGGCTGTTGTACTCGATGTTGTGTATAATCACATAGGGCCGGAAGGAAATTATCTGGGTGATTATGGTCCTTATTTTACCAATAAATACCAGACGCCCTGGGGCAATGCGCTTAATTTCGACGATGATTACAGTGATAGCGTCCGGCGATATTTCATCGAAAATGTGCTCATGTGGTTCCGCGATTTTCACATTGACGCCCTTCGGCTAGACGCTGTTCATGCCATCCGGGATGCGAGCGGAACGCATCTTTTACGCGAAATCAAAGAATATATTGACGCCTTAATGGCTCAGACCGGGCGGCCATATTATTTGATTATTGAGTCGGATCAGAACGAAACACAATTTATTCAGCCGATCACCAGCAACGGGTATGGCATGGATGCCCAATGGAACGACGAATTTCACCACGCCCTGCGGGTTACGGCGGGGGGCGAACGAAATGGATACTACGCTGACTATCAAGGCATTCAGCACTTGGCCAAATCGTACCGGGATGCCTATGTGTATGATGGCACGTATATGCCCCGGCGCGCCCGAATTGTGGGTAAGTCGACGGCTGGTCATGCCGGTCGGCAGTTTGTGGTTTTCTCGCAGAATCACGACCAGATTGGTAACCGGATGCTGGGCGAGCGCCCAAGCCAGCTGGTTAGTTTTGCGATGCAAAAATTAATGGCCGGGGCCATCATGAGCAGCCCCTATTTGCCGATGTTATTTATGGGCGAGGAGTGGGGTGAGCTGAACCCATTTCTTTATTTCGTAAGCCACTCAGATCCGACATTGGTGGAAGCGGTACGCCAGGGCCGGAAAACAGAATTTGCCGCTTTTCAGACATCAGTCGATGCCCCCGACCCGCAGGACGAACGTACGTTTGAGCGGTCTAAGCTCCAATGGCCCCGACTTACCCAAGAGCCGCACCGTACTCTTTTTCGGTATTACCAGACGTTACTGGCTTTGCGTAAAAAATCCTCATTGCGCCACCCAAATCGAGAGTCGGTGGCAGTGGTTGTGGATGAGGTACGGCAAACGCTCACTCTTTTTCGTCAACATAAACAGCCACTAAAATCCGGCGCATTTACCGTTGTGGAAACGGTGGTTTGCCTGATGAATTTCTCGTTGGAACCGCAATCCCTTAACCTTCCAGCCAACGATAGTAACTGGCGAAAATTGCTGGATTCCGCTGATCCACAGTGGCATGGTCCCGTAGCGGCACCCGCATTGATAGATGGGAACGCCCCGGTTATCGTTCAAGCCGAATCTATTCTGATCTACACCAGTGCGCATGTATAATCCAGTTTCTACGTTTTGTATTCAGCAGTATGAAACAGTATCTTACATCGTGATAGTGCCCTTGTATTCGGCACAACTTTGTCGGCAGCAGAATCGCAATGTGCTGTCGCTCGACTGGAAAGACACACATATTCTATTGCCAACGAATAGCCCAAAATCATGGATGAATTGTTTGTCAGGAACATCGGGCGATGCAAGAAGCGGCATTTCGGTTGTGGTTAAAATCTATCCTAAATCAATTACCTAAATACTTACGATCGGAGTAGACGAACTACGGAATGCCGACTGTACTAACCGGCGAATGGATATGATATGTCCGAACAGCACCACAGGAACAATAAAGCCGGGCAACCAGATGTACGGCGCTTTCAATAGGGCTACGTTTGGTTGCTCGAAAGCCATTTGTTGAAAAGGCAAAGGCGCTGATAAAGCCGCGTGAACAACAATATTGACTAACGAGCCCAACGCAATCAAGTTCCAGACTAACAGCCACTTTGGCGCTAATGATTTCTGTCTGAACGAGTAAAAAGCAACGATTGGCGCTGTTAAACCGGCCAATATATCGTAGTTGCCGCCTTCAAACGTCATCAATTGAGGGACTTGCTGATATACATAAAGGCTATACAGCACTAACTCAACAGGGACGCGTACCGTATTCAGGATTGTTAGATCCGACAGTGACAAATGACCGCTCCAGACGCGTCCCTGAACGGTACAATGTAACCCGATAATGATCAGTATGGGCACCCCCATGACCAGCAAAAAATGCGGAGGAGTCGCATCGAGTTGCTGGAAAAAGTGTTGGTGGGCCAGCATAGCTAACACTGATAACCAGACCAGACTGACAGCCAGCACGCTTACGGCTCCTGCGGTTGAAACTCGACGAGCGGCTCTATAAAGCAAACCTAAAGTCAGCAGCGTTGTGACTATGAAAAAGGCATCCAGCCAAAGTGGTGTGGGCGTGAAGAGGTGAGTTAAAACAGGCTTCATAAACTTGTTCCATGAACGCAGGCTTTATTGCCCGCTCATACAAAGGAAACGAGTCTATCCGACGGAAAAAAGATTCCTGACCAATAGATATATGAATGGTGCCGGAACGAAGAATGAACG
>JANXVQ010000855.1 GCA_025351545.1 Spirosoma sp. | reverse complement strand
CGCCCGCACGTGGCCCGGTGCCGCATCGGACCCTTCTGATAGGCGCACCGGCATAATGATAAGGTCGTCGAAAATAGTGCCGGGTGTATTCGAGATGACAAATTTATCTTTCGCCTGATCGCCCAAACCCTCGTGCAGGTCAATGTGCCCGTCCTGACCAAAGTCCTGAATTACCTTCCCCGTTTTAGCATCAAGAGCATAGAGCAACGACCCGACGGTGTATAGAATCCGGGCCTCAGATTTATCGTTACCCGTCTGCTTATTTGCCTGCCAGTAAGTAACGCCCCGGCTGGTACTGAGTCTGGAATCGGCCGGACTGCCAAATTTCCAGATTTCTTTGCCAGTGGCCGCATCAAGCGCAAAAGCCTGCACGGTTGGTGTCACGCCATACATCACGCCATCTATCACGATGGGGTTGGCCTGAATCTGGCCACTATCAGGAGCAGCATATGTCCAGGCAACTTGCAGATTTCTGACGTTTTCCGGCGTTATCTGCGTCAGAGCAGAATAATGACTCCGGTCTGGCCCGCCCAGGTATTCGCCCCAATTTGTGTAGTCGTTGGGTTTGGTGTCAGTAGTGTTCTGGATGAATCGAGACCAGCCAATCGCTAGCGTAGCCAGAGCAATGAGCGTTAAAAGCAATCGTGTCATGTAGCTGAAGGAATTGTTAGATCAGATAAATCTACACCAAAAGCGAAATGGATGGGTACGGCTACTGTTTAGGATGTAATTAACTGATTGATTATTACTGATCAAGGACTATAAACGATGATCAACAAAAAGCCCCGGATTGTGTCCGGGGCTATATCGTTAATAATTTTTATCAGAGCTGGAATTACTAAATCGGCTGTTTCCCGTGCCCCGGCTTTGGGGTTGCGGGCGTCCACCGCTAGGCCGAGGTTGGCTGTTGCCACCATCTTCACGTCGGACGGAAGAGTTGCCTTGACCCTCAGGTCGGCTAGATTGACTTCGTTGCTGACTACTGTGGTTCGAAGATCCGGCTGATCGGCCATTGTTACTTGGCCGGCCACTACCGCCACCACGTCGGTTATCGTTCCGTCCTTGTCCCTGTCGGGTGGGAGCGGGCGAAAGAGCAGCCGTGGATATATCGAGTACATAAGGATGGTTCTCGATTACCGGAACGCGCTTGCCGATAAGTTTATGAATGTCCCGCAGGAAATCCGTTTCTTCGGCATCGCAGAACGACAGGGCAATACCATCGTGACCCGCCCGCCCTGTCCGCCCAATCCGGTGAACGTACGTTTCCGGAATGTTCGGTAATTCGTAGTTAATAACGTGCGATAATTCATCTACATCAATACCGCGTGCGGCAATATCAGTAGCAACTAATACACGTGTCTCACGGCTTTTAAAATTCGAGAGCGCGCGCTGACGAGCATTCTGCGACTTGTTGCCATGAATGGCTTCGGCGCCAATACCTGCTTTCAGAAGGTCTTTAACAACTTTATCGGCACCATGTTTGGTACGGGAAAAAACCAGAGCTGACTTAATTTTCTGGTCTTCCAGGATATGTACAAGTAATTTACGTTTGTCATCTTTCCCCACAAAATACATGCCCTGTTCAATTGTATCGGCTGTGGAAGATACAGGCGTTACTTCAACTTTAGCCGGATTATTTAAAATCGTATCGGCGAGTTTAGCGACATCGGGGGGCATGGTTGCTGAGAAAAACAGCGACTGCCGACGGGATGGCAACTTGGCGATGACTTTCTTAACGTCGTGGATAAAACCCATGTCGAGCATGCGGTCAGCTTCATCAAGTACAAAAAACTGCACATCACGAAGTACTACAAAACCCTGGTTCATCAGGTCGAGCAAACGACCGGGCGTGGCAATCAGCACATCGACACCCGATTTGAGGGTATTGACTTGCGCATGTTGCGAGACACCGCCAAAAATAACGGTATGGCGCAGGTTCAAATGGCGTCCGTAAGACGCAAAACTTTCGGCAATCTGGATGGCTAATTCGCGTGTTGGGGTAAGAATCAGCGCTTTGATACGCCGGGCTCCAACAGGGTTTTTGGTGCGTTCTTCGTGCAGTTGTTGCAGAATCGGAATGGCAAAGGCAGCTGTTTTGCCAGTACCGGTTTGGGCACAACCGAGCAAATCACGGCGGCTCAACAAAATGGGTATGGCTTGTTCCTGAATGGGGGTGGGGGTAGTGTATCCTTCTTCGGCAAGGGCCTTCAGGATGGGATCAATAATTGATAGATCGGAAAATTGCATGTGTTGGCTGGACGTCGGCAGGCAATGGAATAGGGTAACAATATAGGTCCAGCATCCAACGTCTTTGTAAAGTTATATGTGTACA
>JANXVQ010000796.1 GCA_025351545.1 Spirosoma sp. | reverse complement strand
GGCTTTCCCGATTTTGACGACCAGTTCATTATTCAGGGTAATGACGAGAGCAAACTGCAACTGCTGTTTAAGAACTCGAAAATACGTCAACTGATTGATGTCCAGCCAGATATTAGTCTGGAGGTGAAAGATGACAACGGTTGGTTTGCTGCCAAATTTCCGGAAGGTGTAGATCTGTTATCGTTTAAAGTTATTGGGGTAATTAAAGATATTGAGCGATTAAAATTGCTCTACGAGCTCTTCGCCGAGATCCTTAATCATCTCTGCGTTATCGGATCGGCTTATGAAGATGATCCAAATGTGATGCTAAAATGAGTACCCTGTCAATTGATTCACGGGCAATCCATCTAATTTAAGCAGAGAGTAGGCATTTGCTTGAGTTTAGACTGGGTTGATTTTGTCAGGAGTTGTTCAGCTGTGCGCAATGTTTCGGCTAAAAATAATACAACTTCTTTTTCATACGCTCTCATTACAGCCTCTGCCGTAAAACTGGCGATCTTGAACTTTAATACAGATCTATTTAATGGCAGACCTTCTCGTAATATTGGTTTAAGAACGACAATTATTGTCTCGTCATCTTTGTATGGATAGGCATCAGCAACGAAGGCCAGCTTCGTAACAGCAATAAGTTCACCAGCTAAATGGAACATAGTAAAAAGTTAATTTACTTATTTAGGTAAAGGTATATCTAATTTTGATGATATTATATTAACGAAAGAGAAAAATTGAAAACTTAAATAAATTGCATGATTTATAGTTATCATGTACTGGAATCATGACTAGAGCTTTATCGTAGTAAACCCAGTAAATCATTTTTTGATAATGATTTTGAAATTGATATGTCTGTTTTGATCAGGTTATCGGCTAGCTCTTTTTTAGACTCCTGAAGTTGCAGAATCTTATCTTCAATCGTATCCGGACATATCAGTCGAATGGCTACTACATTCTTTTTCTGACCAATGCGGTAACTTCGGTCGATGGCCTGGTTTTCGACCGCCGGGTTCCACCACGGATCGACCAGATATACATAGTCGGCCTGCGTTAGGTTAAGGCCCGTGCCCCCAGCTTTCAGACTGATTAAAAACACACGGACAGTGTCGTCTGTTTGAAAACGATTTACGCTGGCGGCCCGGTTGCTGGTTTGTCCGGTGAGGTATTCAAAGCCAATTTGCCGGGTCTCCAGCTCTTTCCTGATCAAGTCGAGCATTGACACAAACTGCGAAAAAACCAGGATTTTGTGGTTAGGTGATTTGTTGTCAATCTGCTCCATCAGCATGTCGATTTTTGCTGACGAATCGCCATAAAATTCATCATCGTTGAGTAAAACGGGCGAATTGCAAATCTGCCGAAGTTTCGTAAGTCCCTGCAATACATGCAAGCGCTCTCTGGGAATGTCGCCTTCTTTTGTCGTCAGTAAAAAATTGCGAAACTCTCGTTCATACGCGTCATACACACGTCGCTGTTCCGTTCCCATTTCGCAGTGGAGAATCATCTCCGTTTTGTCGGGAAGCTCGGTAGCGACCTGCGTCTTGGTCCGGCGTAGGATGAACGGATTAATTTTTTTCTGGAGTTCACGGGCACGTTGCCCATCATTAAATTTATCAATGGGCGTCGAGTAATGTGCTTTGAAATGATTGTAGCTTCCCAACAGACCCGGACAGGCAAATGAGAGTTGGCCATACAGGTCGAATGTGTGATTTTCGATCGGCGTCCCCGTCAACACGATTTTGTTGCGGGATTGCAATAAGCGAGCCGCCTGATACCGTTGCGATTCCGGATTTTTGATAGCCTGCGATTCATCCAGAAAAATATAATTGAAGGAATATTCTTTTAAAAAGTTGATGTCTGATAACAACGTACCGTAAGACGTAAGAATGATTTCATACTGGTCGAAATCCTTTTTCTTCAGTGTGCGATTCGCGCCGTAAAACGTGTAAACTTTTAGCGATGGGGCAAACTTTGCTACTTCGGCCTGCCAGTTGAACAGGAGCGAAGTGGGCACCACAATTAGGTTTGTGTTAGCGCGATTTTTCATGCGAAGCAGCAGAATGAACGCGATAATCTGGAGCGTTTTGCCCAGTCCCATATCATCGGCCAGGCACCCGCCAAAACCAAGTTCATCTAATGAGTTTAGCCAGTTTAAGCCTTCCTTCTGATAACCACGAAGCGATGCCTGTAATTCATTCGGTACGGCAACAGGTTTTATGGCATGAAAATCGCTGAAATTTTTCGTAAATAAGGCCAGTTGGTCTTTCACATCATTCATCAATTCCTCTTCGGTGTACAAGTCGCGGATACTCGAAAAGCTAATCTTTGGCGTTCGGATACGCTCCTCAACTACGTCGCCCGCCTGGAAATAGGCCGAGAAACGTTCGAGCCATTCAGCTGGTAATAGCCCTGATGTACCATCGTTGAGCGTAACAAATCGACTTTTGTTTTTAATTGCTTTATGCAGGTTTTTCAGGGATACCTGCTGCTTGCCGTAAGACAATCCCAACGATGTTTCGAACCAGTTCAAACCACTACTGACAATGACAGAGACCTTCCCTTTATTCGGGTTTAGCTTATTATTTTTTAACGTATTGAAACCCAGAATCCGAATATTCTGACTGGTCCAAGCGTAGAATGCATCTAGAAACCAGCCTTCATCCAGAACGTATTTTTTGTGTAAAGAGAAAAAGTTCTGATTAGCTTGGTCTTGAAAATCAGCGTGTTGGCTAATTAACGCCATCGTGAACTGAACTTCAGCATCCTCATCCCGCAGCACCGTAAATGGCTTTCCTTTGGCGTCAACCGAATGAATTTGCCTTTTAGATAATATCGATACTTCGGCAGTGCCGTATTTCATTACTGGCGTCAGCAGAACGTAACTCCCGGAGTCGGATAAATAAATGATACGCTCCCGCTCCTGATCGAATCCGTTCCCGGTCAATTGGGCGGGCGTCGCCGGTTTCAGGTACGCATAATCAATCTGGATTTGGTCTTCAAGTTTGGCTAGAATCGTCTGTTGAAATTCCTCGTATTTCGATTGGTGAATGACGATTTTGCTGTTTTTCTTATTGAAGAACTGAATAACCCGCAGATAGTCAGGATTGTCAACTAAATGTAATGTGTTGTTGAGCAGGATAAAATAATCGTATTTAAGCGATAGTTTGTGCAATTCATACGAGGCACCATCAACGGTAAGTGATCCCAAAACGTCATAGAAATTACCGGCTCGCTTAACCGATAATTTAAGTTTTCCTGTCAGAATCTTTAAGTTAATCGGGACAAGTGAGTGCGATGTAATGTTTTCTGAAACGCTGCTTGAATGATAGAAAACGGGCAGTTTTAACGGATTCCCGGCCACGAATCGTAACCCACTCAGGTCGGTCTCTTCTTTTTTTGTCCGATGGTGATTCTGAAATTTGGCAACTGCTGAATAGAATTTCACTTCATTCAGGTTATCAACTTTATTGAGTAAATCAAAAGGCTGAATTGCCGTTAGCGGGTTCTTTATCTTGCCATCTTTTGCTGTAGCGGCTTCAAAAAGCTCCAG
>JANXVQ010000782.1 GCA_025351545.1 Spirosoma sp. | reverse complement strand
TAGGCTGATAGACATATTGAACATCGGGGTATTGCTGAACGACCCGCTGGGTGTCGTCGGTCGAGCCATCGTCAATCACACAGAGATCAAGATCGAAGGCCGTACCGATTCCCTGCTGCTGGTGTATGCTCGCAAACGCTGCTGGCAAAAAATGAGCGGCATTATAACTGGGTATAATGACACTGATCTGTGGTTTAGTCAGTTTGGGGTCCATAGGTGGCTAGCATGGGAAGTGTACCAGTAGATTCAGCCCGACGCCGGTCAAGTGATTTCTTGAGTGCCTGCAGCAGTTGTAAATGATGCACATTTTTGTGGTATGTCATGCCATGCGCGTGAACGGTATATAGCAAAGTGGTCTGTTCAATGGACTGCATGGCCAGGCCGGCTTCTTTGGCCCGATTGATCCAGTCGATATCTTCGCTGTACCGCATGGTTTCGTCAAACCCTCCAATCCGCCGGAAGGCTTCCGGTCGAAACAGGCGTGCTCCAAGATGAATATGAAATCGTTGCTGATCGGGGTGGGTAAAACGCCAGCGGCCAGCCTCGTCAGGGTCTTCAAAAACAAACTGCTCCAGGCCCGCTACAACCATCAGGTCCGGGCTTTGGTCGAATACAGACAGTAGTATCGCCGTTCGGTCGGGTGGCCAGCAGTCATCAGCGTCCAGAAACGTAAACCACTCACCGTTGGCGCTGGCTAATCCCCGATTGCGGGCCGCAGCCGGCCCCTGATTTGATTGTCGGCTATACCGAATAGCTGGATAGCGGGTCGTTATCATCCGTTGAGTATCATCCGTTGAGCCGTCGTCGACCACGATAATCTCCCAGTCAGCCACAACGGTCTGTGCGTAAATGCTCGCAATGGCGCGTTCGATAAACTGAGCTGAATTATATGTTGGAATAATAACACTTATTTTGGGCATAGGACCTGTTTAGAGAGACGCCTGTAGCAAATTAATGATGCGGGCCGGAATTTGCGCCAAATCGGTACCCGTTTCCAGCCAGAAAGTTGGCAACGGACGGGCAAAATCTGCCACAGCATGGGCATAGTCGCCCGTGGAATGGAGCAGGCCCACCGTAGACGGCACCAGTGCCCGCCAGCCGTCGGCAGTAGTGGCTACCCGTAACGTGGTATCTGGCTGACCCGTAAACCGTGGCAGTAGCATGGCCTCAATGTGCAGGGTGTTTATGATTTTTTCAGGGAAATGATCCGCCATAAACACCTGCCCTTTTTCTGTCAGCATCGTCGCCTTATTATATACCAGGGGCTGTAACTGCGGAAAACGGGCAAACTGACCGGCCTCTAGTTTAGCCACATTATAGAGTGAATACACGCGCTGCGTAGCCGGATGAACGGCCAGAAAATCGTCACCGGCGTAGAGCAGTGAACTATCCAGGCAGGCCAGGGTTGAGGTCGACTTTCCCGAACCACCCCGACCGGTCAGCAACACACCGCGTCCGTCTGGCAGACCAACGGCCCCGGCATGTATAAACAGAAAACCCTGCGGCCTGAGCCAGTCAAACCACAGCGATCGAAAGGGGAAACTGCGCGTCCATTCGGGCTGTTCCGTCACGTTCCGGGTCCAGACCAGAGCCTGGTTGCTCGCCCGGTCCAGCAACGTAAAGGTGTGCGACGTAATGTCGTAATTAGCATAATAAAGAACCTCGTCGAAGGCTAAAATCCGGCCATAGCCGTTGCTGTTGGTCCAGTCCCAGAAAGGGCGGGGCAGCGTTAGATCCGAACTGGCTTTTTCGGCTACCCAAATGATCAGGTCGGCGGGCTGTGGCAGACAGGCAAGGTGTTGAATGGCTTTGCTGTAAAAGGCAGTTACAGCGGTGGTACAAGGCATCACGAACCGTACTTCCACTACCTTTTCGGTTACTAAAAACCAGTAGGATTCATAAAGTTGCCCTGCCAGTGCGTCAAAAACACGGGCACAGTAGGTTTGATCGGTCATTTACGAACGGGCCATCCTTCTTCACCATCAACATCATGAATGGGGTCCAGTGCCAATAAGTCCTGCATGTCGTCGTGGACGGTTAAATCCGGCTCTACAAACGGTTTCTTCGGGGTAGCCGGGGGTAGGATAAATGCACCGGGAGCCGTGGCTGTTTCAACAATTAGTTGATGAGTCTGCAACTGCTGGATAAAGTTGTTCAGACTGGCCGGCACATCAACACCTTCGGTATAATATTGCTGATGGATGAGGGATTCGATCTGATGCATCGTTGCGCCACTATCCAGTGCTTTCCATACGTCGGTGGCTGTAAAACGAAGGCTATAATACAACCCTTCCAGCAGATTGGCGACTAACACCTCATCGTCAAAATACTCACTGATTAGGGCAGATGAATGTCGGACTGAATAAACAGGTAAAGAACTCATGTTACGGAAAATTATAATTCGTATAGCTTTCAAAAAGGCCAAACTTTTAATTAACTATCAGAAATCAGCCGGGTTATGATATCTATATTTAATGAACTCGCTAATTTATAGTACTTTTTGTTATAAATAGATTTCATTTACTGTATAAATTGTCAATTATATAGTTGTTACTTTAATTATAGAGACCGCTACATTTGGCGACAGGATGCCTGACACGGCAGAAGGGGAACTAGTGATTAATCCGTAACTTTGTCAGGGTCGATCATCACATTCATTCTGCCCCATTGACGACCCATTTATTCAGCTTCGTCAAGTACTATTTACACATGGTAAATCATACAATATCTACCCAACAACAGCGATTGCTCAAAGCCGCCCTGTTATCGCCAGAGTTGGCCTTATCTTATTGGCAAACCTGGCAGCACCAGCAACGTATTTGCCTGTCAGGTGATGACGATGCCCAACAGGTACTACGCCTGATTAGCCGCATCGACCGGGATTCACAGCGGTTGCTGCCCTTGATCTATCGTAATTTGCTAGGTGCTTCCGATGCGTTTATCCCGCACCTGCGTGGCCTTTATCGAGGCACCTGGTTGAAAAATCAAAAACACCTGCTAAAAGCACAAACACTAATAACTAGCTTACAATCAGCGGGTATTGACGTAATTATGCTCAAGGGAATACCCCTGTCGATGCAGTATTACGGAGATATGGGGGTTCGAATGACTAGCGATATTGATTTGCTTGTGCCAACAGATTGTGCCGATAAAGCTTTGCAGGTACTCCAGAATCCGGTTTACGGCTTGCAGGCAACTGCCTATGAAACAAAGCACCGGCGGATACTGCACGCCATGCACTTGTTCGACCCGAATGGCGTGGATGTTGATCTGCACTGGAATCTGATGTATCATCATGCATATCCGGGGGCGGATATACCATTTTGGGCTGACAAACAACCAATTACCCTGCCCAATGGAACAGTCAGCTATACGTTGTCGCCCACTCACCAGGTTTTTCATAACCTAGTCCACGGGTTTCATTGGGGGCAGTCACCCGCCATTCGCTGGATACCGGATACGTGTGTGATTTGTCTCAACAAAACCGCCGTTGACTGGCCTGCGCTGATCGACCTAAGCGAACAGTATAATATGCGCATTCCTGTGCAACAAGGGTTGCAGTTGCTGATGGCCGAGTTTGGCCTGATAGTCCCCGATGCCGTTCGGGATCGACTTAATACACTATCGGTAAGTGCTGCTGAGCAGACTTATATTGCACTTCTGAGCCGGTCATCATCGAACGCACTGTCGAAAAGTATCCGTTATGTGCGCAAGAACGAATTAGCTTACCGACTTTTCCGACGGGGCAAATCCGGTCTGTCGCTGAGTCAATACCTTTGGGATCACCTTCAGTTTCGGATAGACTGGAAGAAGCGCGACCTCCCGTTCTGACATTATGACAACGCAAATTGCGTTTGTGCTGGTGTTTACGTTCGTAATTAACCTGATCAGCACGCTATCATTGGGGGTTCGCATCGTTGGGTTACAAACCCGAAAATGGTCGATTTCATATGCGTTGTTCAACCTCATGACGTTGGTATCCCGCTTGGCCAATACATTGCAGGCTCCGCTACTGGCCAAAACCATTGAAATGAATATTCTGCACGGACGTACCGAACAAACTTCCGATTTTCAGTGGATTATGCTGGCAGCGATACTGGCCACCGGAACGGGGGGGCTGTTGTTTCCGTCGTTTCAGCGATTGCTGGCTCGGGCGGTGGAACGGTACTACGACTACCGGTCAATTCCGAAGCTCTTATTTTACAGTGCATCGCCCCAAACTATACGGCAGATACCCGCTTACGTAAAGTGGCCCGACCGCCAAAACTGGCACCATTTCCGGGCGCGTAATGTGCCATGGTCGATTCTGGCAATGAATGTATTGGTAAGTGCATTGCTCACGGTTGGTGTCCTGGCAACGCTCTACGCTGGCTATCTGAACCCTGATTTACGCTCCACATCAGCTTCGATGTCTGGCCTGATCAATGGTATTTCGATTGTGTTGCTGGCTGTGCTGATTGACCCCGCCATTGCCCTGCTTTCCGACGAAATAGTAGCCGGGCAGTTCAGTGAGGGCTATTTCCGGCGTTATATAATCTGGACGCTGATGGCCCGAGTCGTAGGCACGCTGCTGGCACAGGTACTGCTCATCCCGGCAGCGCATATAGTTGTCTGGATGGCCGAACGATTCGGGTAGCCAGGCTTCCCATAATCGGCAGCCGGGACATTCGGCGTAGGCTACCTTTTTCCCTTTGAACACCAGAATGTGCAGCGCCAAAACGTTGTTCAGCTTTTTGCCTGGTATTTTGTGGCAAGTTCACTATCGTTATTGCTGTTTTACTGCCACATACAGGGTGTCGGTATTGAGTCCGGTAAAAAGTCCCAGCCCATTTGTAATTGCTGTAGGTGGCGTGCTGATATTCTGCGTTGACGTACTATTTTGCTTATACAGAGCAGCATAGTCGGGGTTAAGATGAAATAATACGACCCGGTGTCGACCGAAATACTGAAAACTCTGGGGCTGAATATTGGTGAAATCACTCTGTACGGGCTGGCTCCGAAACCGTCGGCCTATGTTGGTTACAGCACCGGATGGGTTATTGGGACGAGTGATAATCTGAACAGGATTAGCTTCGACATTATCGACTACAACATAGTAATAGTCACCCGTTGGATTTGCCCAGGTCAGATGCACCGGTGTGTTT
>JANXVQ010000753.1 GCA_025351545.1 Spirosoma sp. | reverse complement strand
TTTTCGCAAAGCTCTTTGGCGGCCCACCCTCCGCTAATTCCCGAGCCGATTACGATAGCATCGAAAGTCATTGCTTTTACGGCATCTATTGTCAGGTTAGCCATTCTTTGTGTAAAAGGAAATAGGGCGATTTTAGGCTATTACTCTTCTATCGTTTGTTGGTCGTTTCTTTTTCTGCTGGTGCTTTTGCCTGAACTGGAACGCAACCGTAGTAATGACCGGGTGCCATTACGTAATGGTAAAAGTTGGTCATAACATACTCCGAGGTTACGTAGCCCTGAATCGTCAGGGATTTCATCAGCGCCATAAATTCTTTCTGGTTGTTATCGGTGCTGTTTGCCATTCGAGTCAACAAGGCTAATCGCTGCGTGGTATCGGCCTGCTCAAAGGATTTTCCATAGCTTTCAATACTCATCGCCGACACGGTATCTAACCCGTTTTTCACTTTATCCTGTGCGGCTTTTTCGTAGCAGTCGGTCACCATTCGCTGGACGAACGTATGTACGCCCAAGTCTTTAGCACCGGGCGAATCCACCCCGGACGAATCAGTTTTGGGAATTATCGTTTCAACAACTTCTGCTAACAATTCACCCTGCGCAACTGTCAGAAACGTTGGTGCCAACGAAACTGAGGTTTTGGCCCATCCTGTGGCCCAGGCTGGCGTAATAAAGAAGGCCCCGGTACCCAGGGTCAAGTATTTAATTGCTCCCCGTCTTTTCATGATTGTGTCTGAAACGTAGACTTATTCTATAAGACTATACTGACCTTGTTTTTACTTATACCACTTTGATTGCCTGTGCGTCCATAAGTAGATTTTAGCCCTCCTGCCCTCTTTTCGCTATGCAACGAAGGACGTTTATTCAGAACACGGGTTTGCTTACAGCAGCCCTCGGCACTGCCGGACCGGAGCTTTTAGCTGCGTCGCAACCGCAAAACGTATCGAAAAACAAACTACCAAAATGGAAAGGCTTTAATTTCCTGGATTTCTTCTCGCCCGACCCCAAAAACAGCCGCCTGACTACCCAGGAGGATTACTTCAAATGGATGCAGGATTGGGGGTTTGACTTCGTGCGACTCCCGATGGCCTATCCGGCTTATATTAAATTCGACCGGAGTCGAAACATCACACCCGACGAGGTGTATCAAATTGATCAGCAAGCCGTTGACCGCATTGATGCGTTAGTTTCAATGGCGCACAAACATAATTTACACGTTAGCCTGAATCTGCACCGCGCACCCGGTTACTGCGTCAATTCGGGTTTCAACGAGCCGTATAATCTCTGGACTGACCAGGCTGCGCTCGATGCATTTTGCTTTCACTGGAACATGTGGGCCAACCGATACAAGAACGTTTCGTCGCAGAAGATCAGCTTCGACCTCCTGAACGAACCCAGTCTGCGGGCCGACATGAACGACCAGCTCTCCAAACGCAGCACCGTTCCGGGCGCAATCTATCGCAAGGTAGTTATAGCCGCTTCCAACGCCATCAGGAAGGAAAATCCGAAACATCTGATCATTGCTGATGGGAACGATGTGGGTAGCTCAGTCATTCCGGAAATCACCGATCTCGATATTGCCCAGAGTTGCCGGGGCTACAATCCGGGCATCATCTCGCATTATAAAGCTCCGTGGGCCAACAAAGACCCGGAGCATTTGCCCGAGCCTAAATGGCCGGGACAGGTGGGCGACAAATACCTGAGCCGCGCCATGCTCGAAACATTTTATCAGCCCTGGATTGAGCTGGTCAACAAAGGCGTTGGGGTACACTGTGGCGAGTGCGGTTGCTGGAACAAAACACCCCACGACGTTTTCCTGGCCTGGTTCGGCGACGTGCTCAACATCCTGTCGAGTAACGGAATTGGCTTTGCCCTCTGGGAGTTTACCGGCGATTTCGGCATCCTGGATTCCAGGCGCACCGACGTAGCCTACGAAGACTGGCACGGACATAAACTCGACCGGAAGTTGCTGAATTTAATTATGAAAGCTTGAGACACATACCTTTTTTATGTAATTATACTATTTTGCATAATAAGTTACCTTTGAATACATTTAAATCAATGGATATGACCCCATCGGGGTCATATCCATTGACAGCTTCGTACAGTCACTCCGGCTTAGGCAACGTAGTCGCTTATACTGCCAATCAAAAAGAACATCATCGAACCAAGACATTCCGGGAAGAGTATTTAGCCTTCCCGGACAAATTTCAAATTGATTTCAACCAGGAATATCTGTTTGAATGGATTGACTAATTCAACTTCCATGTGGCCTGTTGAACCCAAAGGGTCGCGACCCCAACGAGACGGTCGGCCATCGGGGTCGTACCTCAATCCGTCTAGCAATTTTCCTATAAACATGTCATTCGTTAAGGATGGCCGGTCGTTGCCTTCAAACAATATCGGTAGATGATGTAAATTACTACTCTTGATTAACCATTCTACCAGGGTGCGTTAAAACCCGTATTTCCAACAATTTCCTCTTTACATGAATACACGTACCATCACCTTTTGTTTAGGGCTATTTTGGCTGGCAACGTCACATCTCTACGGGCAATCGACGGGAAAAGGTGACCGGATTACGGGACTTAATTTCGCAACCCGTAGCCCCATATTGGGTCGGCATGGGATGGTCGCTACCAGTCATCCGCTTGCAACACAGATTGGGTTGGACATTCTCAAAAAAGGTGGAACCGCTGTCGATGCGGCCATTGCCGCCAACGCAGCGTTGGGCGTTATTGAACCTAACAATGGTGGCATTGGTGGAGATTTATTCGCGATTGTCTGGTCGGCGAAAGACCGTAAATTATATGGTTTGAACGCCAGCGGACGCTCGCCGAAAGGATTGACGTATGATGCCTTACGGACGACTCTGGGGAAACGTCCGCAAATTCCCCTTTATGGCCCGCTATCGGTGTCAGTCCCCGGCACGGTGGATGGCTGGTTTACGTTACACCAGCGTTTTGGCAAGTTACCCATGCGTAACCTATTGGCACCCAGCATCCGGTACGCACGCGAAGGCGTTCCTGTTCCGCAGGTGATTGCCTATTCGTGGCAGGTAGCCGCTGGCCGGTTGGCCGCAAACGAAGCCATCATTAACGAGTTTGATAATTTCCGCCGGACATTTCTGATCAATGGTAAAGCACCCGTTGAAGGACAGGTATTCCGCAATCCGGATTTGGCGGCTACATACGGGAAAATAGCCAAAGGTGGGCGGGACGTTTTTTATAAAGGTGCCGTGGCCGATGCCATTGACCGCTACGCCCGACGAACAGGCTTGTATCTGCGCAAAAGCGATTTGGCAGCCCACCGGAGTACGTGGGTCAACCCTGTATCAACTAATTACCGAGGCTACGACGTCCACGAATTGCCGCCCAATGGTCAGGGCATTGCCGTGCTGCAAATGTTGACTATTGTTGAAGGTTTCGATCTAAAGAGTCTAGGGCACAACAGTGCCGATTACCTACATCTGTTAGTGGAAGCGAAGAAATTAGCGTTTGAAGACCGAGCCAGATATTACGCCGATCCAGAATTTGCCAAAGCTTCTGTCAACTGGTTGTTAACCAAAGAATATGCGGCTACCCGGCGGAAGTTAATTGATCCTAAAAAAGCATCTGAACGCCTGGATGCGGGTGAAACGGCTCTCCGCACCGGCGACACAGTTTATCTGACTGTAGCCGATGACCAGGGCAATATGGTATCACTGATCCAAAGCAACATGCTGGAGTTTGGCAGCGGTATGGTTCCCGATGGCCTGGGGTTTGTCTTTCATAATCGGGGCACCAGTTTCAGTATGCAACCCAACCATGCCAATGTGTATGCGCCCTCTAAACGGCCGTTCACCACCATTATTCCCGGTTTTGTTACCAAAAATGGAGAGCCATTTTTAAGCTTTGGTGTTATGGGAGGGGCCATGCAGCCACAGGGTCATTTGCAGATTTTATGCAACATCATCGACTTTGGCATGAACGTACAGGAAGCGGGCGATGCGGCTCGCTTTAGTCATTCAGGGAGTAGTGAACCAATTGGAACGCTTATGACCGACGGTGGTAAACTGGCGTTAGAAAGTGGCATTTCTGCCGAAGTCAGAACTGACTTGGAAAAACGGGGGCATCATTTAGCACGAACCGATTTTTTCGGCGGGTATCAGGCTATTCAATGGGATGCCGTCAATCGAGTCTACTGGGGCGCTACCGAAATGCGGAAAGACGGGCAAGCGGCTGGCTATTAGGGCAGGACTATTTCACCTGAAAACGTCAAATTTGATCGAAAAATGACCGTTATTTAATTTACTCCAATGACCAACGGGAATGGTGATAAAAATCCGCCACAAATTGTGTAGAAAAATATAACCACATTATTGAAGATAAGGCTACAAGTGCCATATAATCAGCAATTGGCACAGATTTGGCAGTTCTTTTGTTAATAGGCTATTTATATTAAATTACTCAAACGTTATGGCAGCCCTGGCAGATAGAATAGCTAGCTTTTTTAGCGGCAATGATTCCGCAACCGATGAAGGATTACGGGACTTATTTATTAGTGAGTTAAAGAGCGTTTATTACGCCGAAAAAAGAGCAGTCGATGCGTTGGGCGATCAAGCCGAAGCCAGCACGACAAACGAAGTGGGTACAGCTTTCGTAAATCATCAGAACGAAAGCCGTATTCAGGTGGAGCGATTAGAGGAGATTTTTAAAATCATTGGCATTAAAACCGATGTATACCCGTCCGATGCTATTGACGGACTGATTAGCGACGCCAAGCGAATCGTTTCAGGGACAGAGCCGGGTTCGCTGACCCGTGATGCGGGGTTGATTATTGCCGCTCAGAAGATAGAGCATTATGAGATTTCAGCCTATGGCTCATTGCTAACACTGGCGAATATGCTTGATTTTAGCCAGTCGGCAGAGTTGCTGGCGAAGACGCTGGAAGAAGAAAAAGAAACGGATCGAAAGTTGACAATTCTGGCAGAATCATTTGTAAATAACCGATCGAAAGAAGAGGAAGAGCAGCATCCTGGCAGCCATCATACCAACCGCCACACACCCATTAGTTCCGATGCTACGCTGGGTGGTACGCTAGGTATTTAGTAATGCATGTTAAGTGGGGTTGAACATTTATTAAATGCTGTTACGTGACACCAGGTTGAAACCCGGTGCCGCGTAACAGCATTTAATAAATTAAGCGCAATTCACCTATCAGCACAATTTCACCACAACCCGAACGTGGGCTACGGTTGGGCAACTACAACTTTACGTTTCTTTTTTGGCAAAGGCGGTGTGCTTTCCGGCGGTTGGCGATGGTGGGTAGCCTGCTCATAAGCATAGGCTAATCGAATGAGCGTTGGTTCGCTATACGGGCGACCGAAGAACTGCAATCCGGCAGGCAAATGATCGTATGTAAAGCCCATCGGCACCGAAAAAGCCGGAAATCCTGTTGGTGGCGATAACGCATTATTATTGGTCCCCGAAGGCGTATTCAAATCGCCGATGAGCCGGGGCGGATAACTGAACGAAGGGTAAACCAGCACATCGACCTGTGTTGAATCCATAGCGCGCAGCAACAATTGACGCAACCGTTCGCGCAATGCCAGATTTTTGACCCAGCCTTTATGGGCTTCTGGAGCCAGCGTATCAGCCTGAGCATCAAGCAATGACTTTTCGAGATAGGGATGAAATTGCTTCGATTTAATAATTGATGCCAACGTTTTATGCGGAGCGTTTGGCCCTAAACTCGCCAGATACAGATTGAAATCTCGCCTTAATTGGGGGATGGTATCAAACGATTTATTGATCGTGTCCAGTTCTGGCACCCGTACCGAATCAACGACGATAGCGCCAGCGGCACGAAGTTCGTCCAACGCTTTATTAAACAGCGCGTATACCTGCGGATCAGAATTTTTGGGCATGATCATCTGCCGAAACACACCGATACGTGCTCCTTTCAGGCCATTTTTATCCAGAAACTGCCGGTAGGTTTGAGGAATTTTTCCCTGGCTTTGTTTCGTCACGCTATCGGCTTTGTCATATCCAGCAATCACGTCGAGCACCCGGACAGCATCTTCCACCGTTCGGCAGATTGGCCCGCCCGTATCATTGGTCATGGATAGTGGCGCAATCCCGTCGCGGCTAACGAGCCCTAACGTTGGCCGAAATCCAACCAGACTTTGGTGAGACGCTGGTCCGCGAATGGAACTTCCTGTATCGG
>JANXVQ010000695.1 GCA_025351545.1 Spirosoma sp. | reverse complement strand
CCACTGGCCATTGTTTGAACAACGGTAGTGCTTCCTAATCGCCTTACTTGTCCCGCATCAACTTTGTAAATAGATTCCCGTAGTTTATCAATACCCAAAACACCAGTCCCAAAAACAATCCCACTGTCCCAATCGGGTTCGTTGGTAGCTATCGAAAGACCCGCATTTTGCCAGGCTTCTAAACCCGCAATAACGCCATAAATAACACCGCTGCTTGTAAGCTGGCGAAGTTGTAATTCGGTAAAATACTGTTGTTTAATCGCTTCGGTAACAGGCGGTATTCCACCAATCTGACACGAGAATTTCAACTCGGCTAACTCCGGTTGAAATGTAATACCGCTTTGTCCGGCCTGAATAGCATCTAAAAAAGAAGGCATGCCCACTGCGTTGGGAGCTGCTACACCAAGACCGGTAATGACAACTCGATTACACATGATCAATTGGTTTCATCATACCTGAAATGGTGCCTCGACATACCAGCTCTCCGCTACTGTTCAACATGTCAACTTTGCATTTTAATTTATGAAACCGAAAATACACTTTTGTTGAACGAACCGTAACGGTTTCCTTAGGGAAAACGGGTTTGTAAAAGTCAATTTCCGTAGCTGTCAGCGCAATGGAAATGTCATTTAACTGTGCATCATCAAGCAAAAAGATACCTAAACAAACAACGCCAATCTGGGCCATTACTTCCGTTAGAATAACGCCTGGCGTTACCGGATTTTGTTTAAAATGTCCCTCATAAAAAAACGAATCTTCAGGAAACGTATAACTACCTTCAGCACCATTTTCGTCGATATGATGAAGAATGTCGACAAACAAAAAAGGTTTGCTATACGGTAGTTTTTCGTAAATGTGAGTAAAATTTTGCAAGCGTATGATTATTGAAGGTGTTCCCCGCCATTGACTGGAATAACCGCACCGTTGATCCAGGCGGCTTCGTCTTTACACAATAAATAAGCTACATCGGCTACATTTTCGGGCGTTGTCAATCTTGAAAATGGATTTCGTATTTTGCTATGTTTCAGTAAATTCTCCGCATCCGGAATCATTCGCAAAGAGGCTGTATTGGTAACGCCCGCCATAATGCAATTAGCCCGAATGCCAAACGGAGCCATTTCCAGCGCAATACTTCGGGAAATAGCTTCTAAAGCGGCTTTTGCCGCCGAAACAGCCGCATAATTCTTCCATGCTTTCAGACTGCCTTCGCTGGTAAAGCTAATGACACGGGCATCGGAAGCGAATAACCCAGCCGAAAGCACGTCTTTTGTCCAGTCGTATAAACTAATCGCCATGGCGTCGATCGTCAATTGAAAATCGTCGTGCTGAAGCTCCCGTTGATTGTCGGACACCATTGGTTTTAAATTTCCTTTGGCAATACTATGAACCAGTGCCCTGACTTTTTCGCCTTCATTAAATGCTTCTTTTAACGTTGAAATAACACTCGCTCGCTTTTCGGAATTTGTGGCGTCAATATTGAAATGTTTCAGTATTATACCTTCATCTTCAAGACGTTCAAACGCTTTTTCAACGTCGGGAAGGTCGGCTTTTCGAGTACGGTGAACAACACAAAGATTCATGCCGTGTTTGGCTAGTTTCTTCGCTGTTGCCAAGCCTAATCCCCTACTGCCGCCCAGAATAATTGCCCAATAATTGGTATGGCTAAAGTCGTTTACCACTGTAATAAAACGCGTTGCGCTGAAAAGCCAGGACCAAAACTTAACATAAGACCATAGTCGCCTTTTGGAGGTTCCTTGTCCATAAATCGCTCTAACACATACAGTACCGTAGCGCTCGACATATTTCCATAAAGTCGTAGCACTTCTTTCGTATCGTCAATATTCTTACCCAATTTCCCAAATAACTCCTGTACTACCTCAACAATTTTTCGTCCACCGGGATGAAAAACTAAGTGTGAAATATCGTTGATTACCAACCCATTTTTCTCCAAAAAAGGATGGACGATAGCTGGAAAATGAGTGGCAATGTTTTCGGTTACGTCTTTATCTAAAATCATTTGTAAGCCGCTGTTTGTCAGGTTGAAACCCATCATGTGGGTAGCGTCATAAAAATGATACATTTCTTCAGCAACCACTTCTGGTCCTGTATCGTCATCATTTGACGATAACAAAACACACGCGGCACCATCGCCAAAAATGGCCGCGCTAACGATATTGGCCATCGAAAAATCATCTAATTGAAAGGTAGCCGTTGGCGATTCTACAGCTAGTAGAGCAGCCCGTTTTCCCGGATTCGCTTTCAAAAAATTCTTCGCATAAATAATACCCGAAATGCCAGCCACGCAGCCCATTTCAGTAACTGGTAAACGGACTACGTCCTGCCGCATTTGGAGGCTATTGATCAAATAAGCGTCCAGCGAAGGAATCATGATGCCTGTGCAGCTTACCGTAATAAGATAATCAATGTCGGTTGGTTTCCAGCTTACTTTAGCCAAAGCTTTTAGTAAAACATCTTCACCAAGTTTGATGCATTCGCGGCTGTAAATGGTATTTTTTTCTTCAAACGATGTATTAGAAAATACCTCCGTCGGACTCATAATTGAATACCGTCTATCGACCGCAGCATTTTCAAATATCTTCTTTACTTTTCGTTGAAAGCGGCTTTCCTGACCATCCAGCCAAACGTCCAGAAAAGGTAAAATATCGCTTGTGTCTCGCCAATTTTGCGGTAAAGATTTTGTCACTGCCGCTATTTTTACGCTCATACGTTTTTGATAATCCATTGATAGCGGAAAGCCCATCGCCAGTTGATACGATAGGATTTTATCCGTAGTTGTTTAGAAAAAGAGACTAAATCCTGCTTTTTGAAACCACGCAAAATAGACGTTAATCCATCTTCACGAGAGAGTTTATTGAGCTGAAAAACAAAACAAATGAGTTGAAAAAGTCGGTAAGCTAAAGCGGATCGCTGCAAGTCATTGATAACGACGCCCAGCCTTGCTTTTCTGGCAAGAAAACCCATTAAATCCAGAATTTCTTTATCGCTGAAATGGTGAAGTGTCAATGTACACAATGCAATGTCGTACTCGACTGAAGCAAATTCTTCGTCAAAAACATTAAGCGCAGAATAGGTTATGTCCGGATAGTTTACCGAGCTGTTTCGTGCATGATTGACGGTATAACCATTGGCATCAATGCCTGTAATTAGAACGTTAATACTTTCCTGTTTGGCAAAGTCGGATACGGCCCGGCACATATCACCATTGCCGCACCCAATGTCAATGATGGAAATAACACTTTCTTTGGGGTAGTTTTCTAGCAGATTTTTTATTCCGTCGAGCGTAGCCCGGTTGCCACCTAACCACTGATTTATAGTCGCGATTTTATCCAGTGCATCCCGCAACTCATCACCTTCCAGCGAAAAGTCGTCCAGAAATTCTTCTTTGGAAGTGCGCTGCGCTGTGCTTAAAAACATTCGATTTTAATGATGTAAAATTTTTGATTGAATGGGCTGTATTTTAGGTAAAAATCAGGCGTTGACTACTAATGGTTTGCCATGTGTTTGCCTAATGATCAGGGGTAAAACACGGGGCGTTAGTTGCAGACTTTTAAGCAAAATTGAGGTTATGCCAGGAGACGATAATAACGACTGCGCAATTCGTCCGGTCAGTAACCGACTTTTAAATTCAGTAGACCAGATGTGGGTATATTGGGTTTCCAAAAGGAGTCTGTTGGCTATTTTTCCCGTAAAAAAATGGATAATTAATTCTGAAACAAGCTTCGCGCTGTGAATGGCCATAGCCATTCCATTTCCACAGAGTGGATGGATAAGTCCGGCCGTGTCACCGCACATCAATATGTGATTGTCGACCGGTTTTTTCCTGGAAAACGAAATTTGACTAATTGTTAGCGGCTTGTCGAAAAGGGGTGTAGCCTTTGCGAAAAAATCGCTTAAAAAAGGGTTTTTCCCCAAAACGTTTTGTTGAAAGGTGCTTATATTTTTAAACGCCTTGAAGCTACGGTAATTAGTTAGATAACAGGCATTGACAACCCCATTCTCTACCTGAGATAATCCACAATAGCCACCCTCGAAATTATGCAGGGCTACTAAATCGGTAGGGAAATCGGCCTGATAATGGGCTTTGACACCTAGCCAGGGCGATTCCTGTAAGAAAAAAATTCGTTTAAGCTGCTTATCCAGATGGGACCGCTTGCCATAGGCGCCAATAACCAGTTTCGACGTATAAGCTTTTTCGTCTGATGTTGTAAGCGTAAAGGTTTCGGTTTCAAACTGAACATTCATGACCTCAGCCTGCCTGATATCAACTCCTGCCAGGCGGGCATTATTCGCCAGAAAATGGTCGAATGCATAACGACTTACGCCAAAACCGCCCAAAGGCAATGTACTCTCAATCGTTTTTCCGGCAACGGTACTTAACAAAAAACGATGGATTCGGGCAGGTGCCAGTTCATCGACCGCAATGCCAAGATAGGAAAGATATGGAAGTACTTCATTAGATACATACTCCCCACATACTTTGTGCTGGGGATAGGCATGTTTTTCGAGGAGTATTACCCGTAAACCAGCTTTGGCAAGATGAATGCTTGCTGTTAATCCTGCCAGACCACCACCAATAATAAGTATATCGGCATCATACGTTTGTTGGCTTGGTATCATTGCTGGTAAAACCAACGTATCAGAGAATAGGTTTTAATTTTTAACGGCTGTTTGTTGGGCAACCGTTGCCTGAAACCAAAAGTATAGTAGATTGAAAAATAGTTGTCGCCCGTTAACCCTTTTCGACCATGAACTCAACAATAACCTGTTTCGGTGAAATTCTCTGGGATGTCTTGCCAACTAGTAAACAACCCGGGGGAGCACCCATGAATGTAGCGGCCGACCTCCGCAATTTTGGTCTTAATGCTCAGATAATCAGTCGGATTGGCAACGACGATTTGGGGCGGGAACTTAGTGAATTTCTTGATCAAAAGGGACTTCCTCTGGAGTTGGTTCAGATTGGACAGACATACCCGACGGGTGTAGCAAAAGCCAACATTTCAGATACCAATGAGGTGACCTATGAAATTGTCCAGCCGGTGGCCTGGGATTATATTCATCTGGAGCAAAATCTGCTCGATGCAGTCAGGAAAAGTGACTTGTTTGTGTATGGCAGTTTGGCCGCACGCAGTCCCCAAACTCATGAAACGCTGCTGTCATTGCTAGCCGTTGCCTCGCGAAAAGTATTTGACGTTAATTTACGGGCTCCGCACTACGAACGAGCTACGGTTGAGCAACTGTTGAAACAAGCCGACATTGCTAAACTGAACGAGCATGAGTTGATAGAATTGTCTGGTTGGTATAGCGACGAAACGGATTTGTATGAAGCAATGAAGCAACTGTGTGAACGATACAAACTTGAAAAATTGTGTGTAACCCTTGGTGAGAAAGGAGCTGCGTTGCTGGATGGAAGGGGCTTTGTGCAACAGGCAGGTTTTCCGGTCGAGGTGGAGGACACAATCGGTAGTGGAGATGCCTTTCTGGCGGCTTTCCTTTACAAAACATTGCAAGGTGAATCTGCTCAAAAGACACTGGAATTCGCTTGCGCAACGGGTGCCTACGTAGCCACCCAACGAGGGGCCACGCCAGAATTTACTGAAGAAACAATTGTGAATGAGGTCTTAACGGCTGAGGTGATGTAAACGTTTTTGGAAAATGAACTTGATTTTTCATTCTTCTATTATGGATTAATTTATGTGCTCATAATGCGAAAATTTCTTATAACTATAATCGTTCTGGCTGCTTTGTCGCACACTGTATTTGGTCAGGCAAAACAGGCAGAATTCTATCGCCCACAGTACCATTTCTCGGCCCCTGAAAACTGGATAAATGATCCGAACGGACTGGTTTATTACGATGGCGAATATCATCTGTTTTACCAGTACAACCCGTTCGGTAATGTCTGGGGGCATATGAGCTGGGGACATGCCGTAAGTAAAGACCTGTTGCATTGGAGAAATTTGTCGCTGGCTCTATCCGAATATACCCATCCATCTGGCTCAGGCGGTAAGGAATTGACCAAAACGGCGATTTTCTCGGGCAGTGCTGTTGTGGACAAAGGCAATAAGAGTGGCTTATGCCCAACTGGTACGAAAGATTGTATGGTCGCTATTTATACAGGTAACGTAACCCAGGGCGATCAGCAACTGGCGCAGCATCAAAATCTGGCCTACAGTGCCAACCGGGGACGAACCTGGATACCATATGCCAACAATCCGGTGCTGGATTTGAAAACGAAAGAGTTTCGTGACCCGAATGTGTTTTGGTATGCTCCCCAGAATAAATGGATAATGTCGGCGGTCAAAGCGACCGAACATCGGGTGGCTTTTTATGAATCGAAAAACCTGAAAGACTGGAAGCTAATGAGCCATTTCGGGCAACAGGGCGACACCACAAAGGTTTGGGAATGTCCGGCTCTCATGCCCGTTCCCGTCCTGAATGAGACTGGTAATTCAGCTCAGAATCAGCAGCATAAGTGGATATTATTTATATCGGCAGGGCATCCGCAGAAAGGCTTCGTTGGCATGCAATATTTTGTGGGCGATTTCGATGGCACCACATTTAAAGTCGATAAGGAAAATCCTAAACCAATTTTGCCTGCTGTGAGCAATGTGGTCGATTATGGGAAAGATTATTATGCGGCTATCCAATACAACGACCTGCCCGCCCGGCACCATAGTGACGGACCGCATAAACCCATCATGGTTGGCTGGCTGAACAATTGGGAATATGCCAACAAACTGCCTACTACTCCATTTAAAGGAGCCATGTCAATTCCTCGCCAGATTGCGCTGAAACGAACCCCGACAGGCTTGCAGTTGGTACAACAGCCAATCTCAGAGATAACAAGTTTACGAGGAGTGAAGACTGAACGTAGGGCTGTAAAACTAAATAACCAGAGCGAAATACTGGAAGAAAGCACAAATAACGCATACGAAATTGAAGCCGAATTTATACCCGGCAATGCTCGGCGTGTAGGCTTGAAACTGGCGAAGAATGGTAACGAAGAAACCATTATCCAGTATGTAAATGGCAAATTGCAGCTGGACCGGCGAAAATCGGGCGATGTCTCGTTCAGCGACCGATTTGCCAGTGTAGAGGAAGCCCCATTGAGTCCGAAAAACGGCGTGATTAAGCTTCATATTTTCGTCGACAAATCGGTAGTGGAAGTATTTGCCAATGACGGCGAGCGCGTGATTACCGACCTGATTTTTCCAAACAAGCAAACTGGCAGTATCGAACTATTTGCGGAGGGTGGCACTGCCGAATTCAAGCATGTAACGGTCTGGCAATTAAAGCCGGCCCGCCAGTGAATAACTGAATAAGGTTGTAATAGACTATTTATCGCCGTTGTATGACCCCATCGGGGT
>JANXVQ010000680.1 GCA_025351545.1 Spirosoma sp. | reverse complement strand
GGTTATTATTGCCTGTTTGTACTTCGATGTGCGGGCATCTTTTATGATGCCTTTCCAGCTCAGACCAAAGCCGAAATCATAGCTATTACCTTCTGAATCAACATAAGAAGTCATATCGCGGGGAACGTCTTCAGCTTGCGTTTCTACGGTTTTCATATCGGCGGGAAACTGCATGGGCAACAGTGCCGAAGGCTCATGAACACCTGTCAGAATCTCTAATAATGCCTGATCCTGAACACCAAAATGGGCCAGAATAGCGTTCGATTGCTTTTCAAATTCCTGCACAACCGTAGGGTTTGACACTTGCAACGCTACAATTACCGGCTTGCCTTTCATCTTGGCATACGTATCTGTTACCATGCCTAAATCCGAACTATTGATGGTCTTGGCCGTTTTGCCGTTGTAAGTCCGATTCGTGAATTTCTCCAGCGGATCACCACCCGCAATACTTGGGTCTCGGGTTCCCTGAGCGGTGTAATCACCGTATTGCAGACTGACCGGAACGTAACCCGTACCGCCCGCTTTGGCATCGGCAGAGTTATAACCACCACCCGAATTAGGACTTAGAATGAACACCAGCGCATAATCGGCATCGGCAGGATTGTCCGTCACGGTGAAGTATTTTTTTACGATGGCCAGATTAATCGGATAATCTAGTTTTTCGGGTGTTTCCATGCCCAGGAAATTTCGACCCGCTGGCGTAAATCGTTTCGGAATATAAACCGTTTTGCCCTTCGTAAGCGGCAATGCTTTGGCTTTGTTTTTCAGCATCACCACCGATTCTAACTGGGCCTGATAACCCGCTTTCATAAACTCGGGAGTACCAACCGCTTTCTGCGAAATCTGCGGATCTAGATACGGATTCTCAAAAAGCCCAACCCGGAAAATATTTTTTAATAGTCGAACTGCCGATTGCTCAAACCGACTCCGCATAAACACGGCGCCATGTTCCTTAACGCCCATTTGATACGCGTCTGTCACCGGTTTTGATTCGTTATTACCCCCGAACTGATCAACGCCATTCATCAGAATTTTATAGTGCCGTTCAGCGAGTGTCAGTTTCTCAACGCCCCACGACTTGCCCGTCAGAAATACATCGACAGCCGTTTCATCAGCCGTAATTAGCCAGTCGGTACACACGACACCGTCGTATTTGTATTTGGTTCGCAGTAAGTCGTGGATAATGTATTTGTTATAGCTATTCCCTACGTTCTCGCCGTACTTTTTGTCCTGATCGAACGAAATTGTGTAATAGGGCATCACCGCCGACGCCATGCGCGTTTTGCCGTTCAACTTAAACGCACCATTCAGGAACGGCATAAAATGATTCTCAAAGTTCTTGCCCGGATACACCGCATACTTGCCGTAGCCATAATGGGCATCACGACCACCTTCGCCCGAACCGCCACCGGGCCAGTGTTTCACCATCGCGTTGACACTGCTGTAGCCCCAGCCACCCGTAATTTCATTGGGCCCCGTTGATGTTTGAAATCCATCAATATAGGCACGCGCCATATCGGTAGCCAATTTTGGATCTTCGCCAAATGTGCCACTAACGCGGTTCCAGCGTGGGTCTGTAGCTAAATCGACTTGTGGAGACAGGGCCGTAGCAATACCCAGTGCCCGGTATTCGGTGGCGGCAATCTGGCCAAACCGTTGAACTAACTCAGGGTTAAACGTAGCGGCTAAGCCCAGTGAACCCGGCCACATAGAAATGGTCCCGCCCGCTCCAGCGTTAAATTCAGCATCGGCGCGGGTGCCGTGGCGAGGATCGGAACTACTATTCACGGGGATCCCCAGCCCCAAACCTTCTACTAATGCCTGTGCATTATTGTTCCATTCGGCAGCCGCTTCCGGAGTTTGCACTGATGTAATCAGAACATGACGCAGGTTGTCTTTCGTTAAAAACGCCTGTTGCTGGTCCGATAAATCGGCGACTTTAGCTCCGCTTTGAGCAAAGATTTTCCCATTGTAGGTACCGGCAAATGGACCGCCTGCCGCTGCCGGAATAGGCTGGTGTTT
>JANXVQ010000662.1 GCA_025351545.1 Spirosoma sp. | reverse complement strand
CAATGCTATCCACACCGAGTTCGGGGCGAGGGCTTTTTTATCAGCGTTTTCCAGAAAACAACCTTTACCGCCCCCGTAAAACTTGATGCCCGTACATTCCGTACCATTCGGGCGTTACGCCCGCGGGAAGCTGCTTCTGCCGCGAAATGGCTTCAGAACCCAGCTGACTTTTCGTTCTGGGAGAAACCCAATGGCGACGTGATGGCGTTGCCAAAAGCATTAGAAAAGACGTTCCTATTTCTGGATAGTGCCTTGAAAAGCAAAGGGTTCGGTCTGGAAATGGGCCAGTTTAAAGGCCAGGACTTTATTCCTTCGCATGCGCTGGCTCTCAGCACCGCTATTAACCAAAATCTACCTGGTCTGGCATTGAGTAAGGAAGATGCGTTGAGGTACTTTAAGAAAGAAAATCTGGTATTTGATGAACCCGTTAGAGGTTGGCTATTAGCTCAATACGAAGGCTTGAACCTGGGCTGGGTAAAAGGTGTAGGCACTCGCGTGAATAATTACTTGCCAAAGGACTGGCGAATAAGAATGGACATAAAAGAATACGTATGAAACTGTTTTTCATGATTTTGGGTCTCTTCGTGGCCGTTCTTATTGTTGGCTACCTGCTTGGCCCATCTGTCCATCCTGACGCAATTAAAAATGAACCAAGTGTCATTAACGGCAATGCCAGCCGTCCAGAATTAGTAAAGCTGGAGCAACACATTGCCGAGTCGGAAAGAAAGGAAAATCTGCGTCCCGACAATGAAGCCCGGATCATTTGGGCCGACAGTTTGCATAAAGTTAAAACGCCCTATAGTATCATTTATCTGCCCGGTTTTACGGCAACCTGGGCCGAAGGCGACCCAATTCACAAACAGATAGCCAAACACTTTGGGTGTAATCTGTACCTGGCTCGCACTCATGAACATGGCCTCAACTCCCCGGATGCGTTTAAGACTTTAACGCCATCGAACTATGCCGGTTCAGCTGAACAGGCATTGACTATTGGAAAAGCACTGGGCGAAAAAGTGATTGTAATGGGCACATCAGCGGGTGGTATGCTGGCCCTTTATTTAGCCGCCCATCATCCCGAAATTGATGGTTTAATCCTGTATTCTCCCTGCATTGCCGTGGCTAATCCAGCATTAAAACTGGCTACGGGGCCTTGGGGAAAGCAGATTCTTAATCAGGTTTTTAATGGTGAATATGTTGTTAATACGCACTACAAAGGTGATCGCGCCAAATACTGGTTGCCACAATACCATATTAACGGCTTGATTACGCTACAAACCATGCTTGATGAATTGATGACTCCCGAACAGTTTCAAAAAGTGAAACAGCCGGTATTTATGGGTTATTACTATAAAGACGAGGAGCATCAGGATAAAGTTGTCTCGGTATCGGCTATGCTGGATATGTTTGATGAACTGGGTACGCCTGCCAACCAGAAACAAAAAGTCGATTTTCCGAACGCAGGCGAACACGTAATCGCGTCGCACTTTACGTCCGGTGATCTACGTGGCGTATATCAGGCGACAGAAAAATTTATAACGACTGTGCTGAAGTTGCCTTTAGCCCGAGGTACTATGGCTGCGGTAGCCTTTCGCGAAAAAAAATAACCTAACTTTGACCGCTGTTTTTATCGTACTGCATTTTTTGTCATTCCGACGATAGTGGGGCGACCTGTGTCGGGGAATTTCAAACTTGTCTATTATAAAGCGCTAAGATTCCTCGGCACGGGCCACCCCGCTATCGTCGGAATGACAAAAACGGGAAAATTATAAAAAAAATATGGCTTACGGATTACTGAAGGGAAAACGTGGCATCATTTCCGGTGCCTTAGACGAAAATTCAATCGCCTGGAAAGTCGCTTTAAAAGCGAAAGAAGAAGGCGCCATTTTCACCCTCACAAACGCACCGATTGCGATGCGGATGGGTGCTATTAAATTACTCGCTGAACAGTGCGATGCCGAAATCATTCCGGCCGATGCCACCTCTGTAGAGGATATCGAAAATCTGTTCACTAAATCAACCGATATACTCGGTGGAAAAGTTGACTTTGTCTTGCATAGCATCGGTATGAGCCCGAACGTGCGGAAAGGCAAAGCGTATACTGACCTCAACTATGAGTGGTTTAAGCAGAGTATCGATATCTCGGCCTTATCATTTCATAAAATGATGCAAGTAGCGTATAAACAGGATGCCATTAGTGAATGGGGTTCTGTGGTTGCTCTGACCTATATGGCTGCCCAACGGACGTTCCCGTTTTATAGCGATATGGCTGATGCCAAAGCTGTTTTGGAATCAATTGCCCGGAGCTTCGGCTACCATTATGGCAAACTCCGCAATGTGCGTGTAAACACGGTTTCTCAATCACCAACGCCAACGAAGGCTGGTAGCGGTATTGGTGGATTCGATAAATTCTTCGATTTCGCCGATAAAACCGCTCCCCTCGGCAACGCTACCGCCGACCAATGCGCTGACTATTGCATTACGCTTTTCTCGGATCTGACCCGCATGGTTACGATGCAAAACCTCTTCCACGATGGCGGGTTCTCCATGACTGGTATTTCGGAAGAAGTAATGGAATTAGTTAATAAGGAATAGAAGGTAATCACGCAAATTTAAACTGAACTTTGACAAAGCTGATAACTCTGATAATCAAGAAACTATAGTATCAGCTTTGTCAAAGTTTTTTGTACGACACTTAAATGGGAAATAGCTTAAAACGTAATTTCCTGCGTCAGATAGGTTGCCTGATCGTCGCCGTTAATTTTTACGGTGGCGCTTAGTGGTTTATCTGTTTGGGATGCCGCATCACCGCCGGTGCGGTTCCAATTAATGGTAATCAGACCGTAATTGAGTTTGGAAACAATCTCGCCAACGCGATGACGGTTTGCTTCTTCGTGTGTGGCCGAGACATGGGTGAGGCCACTGCTGGTAATATCGTATAGACTGTAGTTCAATCCGGGAATAGTTACTTTAGACACTTCGGCCATATGCCGGTCGCCACTGATCAAAAGTGCGCCCTTCGGTTTCGTTTTGCTCAATAAATCCAGAAGGTGTTGACGTGCTGTTGGGAAGTTAGCCCATTTTTCATAAACATGCTCTTCGGGCAAAACCTGAATCCCGCTACCAATAATATGTACATCAGCGTCGGAATTGGTGAGTTGCTTTTCCAGCCATTGCCATTGTGATTCGCCCAGTATGTCGCCCGACGGATTAGGTACATTGGTTTTACCATCTTTCTTCAGAGGATCGCGAAAATAACGGCCATCCAATAAAATCACTTTCACCCGCTGCCCTTTTGGACCATACACATTGGCGGAGTAACCCCCTTCCTGTGTACGTAAGGGGCTACTGGCCGGTACATCCAGAAAATCCAGCATAAGCTGTTGGCTTTCTTTCCGACGAGGATATTCTTTTCCGCCATCATTGACGCCGTAATCGTGATCATCCCACACGCCAATAATGGGTGTCGATTGCCGTAGCTGCTGATACACTGGATTTGCTTTTTGTTTGGTGTATTTAGCGCTCAGCGTGTCCATACTCTCCGAATCGCCATAAATATTATCGCCAAGCCAAATCCAGACATCTGGTTTCTGGGCTACTATATCGTCCCATAATGGTTGCGCCCGTTTCTGGTCGCTACACGACCCGAAGGCAATCGTTGTAATGGTCTTTTGTTGCTCTACAGCGGTTGTTACCGACTTTGGTGTACGGCATCCGGTCAGGGCTATGCAGCCAAGCAGGCCAAGTGTGACAATTTTTTTCATCAGAACAACTTTGATTATTGATCGTCAAAAGTAGAAAAGCAGATTTACTTTTGGCGACAGTTCGAGATTTGATAATACTGGGACGAGAGGAGGAAAGCTGTGTAACGTCTAATCCCAACTTCGCACAATTCGGCTTCCATTCTCCGTCGCTTCTGCCCTGATAAAATTGTCTACTTCCTGTTGCAATTCCTCAACGTGTGAGATAATGCCGACCACACGGTTTTCGGACCGCAATGCTTTCAGCGTTTTGAAGACCGTTTGCAGTGAATCTTTGTCGAGCGTTCCAAAACCTTCGTCCAGGAAAAAGAGATTTTGCTTGGCTTTCGTCAAATGCTGAATATTATCTGATAGCGCCAGCGCCAGCGATAGGGCCGCCTGAAATGTTTGCCCGCCCGAAAGTGTTTTCACACTTCGTACTTCACCGCCGTTGAGGTAATCGCGAACCAGGAAATTGTTTTTGTCGTCCAGTTCAAGCCTTAACTGATTGTTTGTCAGCTTGAAGAATCGCTCATTTGCCGATTCGCAAAGATTTTTCAGATACACCGACGAAACATAGTTCACGAAACCCTGTGCCCTAAACATTTCGTCCATTTTCTTTAAGTCCTGCCGTCGGAGATCGAGATCATCATGCCGCTTCTGGTGTTCCTCTTTCTGTAGCCACTGTACTTCAAGCGTTGCCAATACATTTTCCGCCTTGCCGATCGCTTTATTTAACTCATCCTTTTCAGCACGAATCGTTTTTAATTGCTCCTGTACGGCCAGCAGCGCAACTGGGTCAAACGGTTGGTCGGTCAGTTCAAGGTCTAATTCACTGACCAGATTCTGTAGTCCACGCAATTTGTCCCTATATTCTTCAACACGTTGTTTCTCTGTCGTTACATCCAGATTATTTAGTAAAATCTGCTCGACCTGTTCTCGTTTCAGGCCATTCTCAACCAGTTTTTGGGCGATAGTATTCTCTAAAGTCAGTATCTCTTCATCAACAACGATGAGTTGCTTGACCAACTCCTTTACTTGACCTTCTGCCGTCACCTGTTCTTTTTCAGCATCATTTCGCTGTTTTTCAGCGTCGTTAAATGCCGTTTTCGCGTGAGTGTACTGCAAGGTCAATGATTCGCGCAAGTCAGCAATTTTAGCCAATCCCCAATGCGCTACATCGGCCAACTGGTAATGCACCAATGATGCGACAAAAACCTGAATTTGGCCGTTCAATCCAGACAGGTCAGCTTTTGCTTCGGCTACTTTCCCGTTTTGTTCCGCGCGTATTTTCTCTGCGTCTTCCAGTTGCCTATTCAATTCCTGAATGGCCTTTCGCGCTTCCTGAAGTTGTTTCTGATGTATTCCTTCTTTTCGGATGGCCTCAGCAACCACATCGCTTTGGTCTTTGGTGAATTCTGTCCAGACAAATGAGTCATTGTGCGTAGTGAGTTGCAGAATGACATCGCCCCGCTCCCCGATAAGCCGCTTGCCGTTTTCCATCGCCCCTCGCAACTCTGTTTCCAACCCTTTAATTGTCAGTCGGAGTTCGGTCATGTCGTTGATACGCTGCTTCACTTTGGCCAGTAAGTGCTCACTTTTTTCCACATCCGGCTCCTCCGTATTGGCGTTGTGTTTGGCCGGATGATGCACGGAACCACATAACGGACACGGAATGCCGTCTGTCAGGTTGTTTGTGTAACGGACTAATTCAGCTTTAAGGACTGTCTGTAGATGAGAGGCCGTGCGTTCCTGCTCTATTTCTTTTAATTGTATAATAGCCTTGTCAATCTGATCGGGCAGGGTTTTCAGGGTCAACTCAGCCCATTCGGGCATGAAACCGGTTAATGCCCGGTTTTTGCGTTGTTTGATCTCCTCAACGCTTTTATCATGATTATCAAGCTGAGTTTGTAAATCGTCGGCTTGTTTTTGCAGGGGTTTATTTACCACAAACCATTCCTGTACCTTATATAGGCACTCCAGATTCGATTCCTGCCCAAACTGATTGTCAACAATTGTTTGATGTCGCTTCCAGTCGGCCCGCAGCCGTTCGATGTACTCTTTCTGTTTTTCGACGGCTGCCTCCAGCTGACGTTGGTTCTTTACCTGTTGCTCGACTACATTTTGAAGCGTTCTGATTTGTTGAACCGTATCCAATTCATCAATCTGATCATTTAGCTGATCCCGATTGTCGTAAACAGTTCTGGCCGATTCATAAGTTGTCTGCAAATAGGGCAACCTATTCGTTACTTCTTTGAGCAACTGGCGGGCTTTATCTTCTGCGTCAATCAGACCGCGTCTTTTAACGTATGCTTTGTCGATTGCCAGTAAATCGGCTTCAAACAGCAGTCGGCATTTTTCATATTGCTCAATGTTATACTGAATTTTCTGATAGGTTGGCTCATCCGTGAGCCAGTTAGCCAACTCCTGCCGGGCAGTAGTCAACGCGCCAAGGCGTTTTTGACGATGAACTAACTGTTGCTCATCGGGCTCTAATAAATTAATGTGAGCGTCTTTTTCATCGACAGTCATCATCAGCCTGGCAATATCGTCTTTTGCCTGTTGAATGAATTCTGGTGTTACGACATCCAGCGGAGCCAGCAAACCGCGCAGTTCGGCAAGTTTGTTATCATTCGCCTTACTCAATTTACTCACCCGTCCCGCTAAGTCATATTGATCAAGTTTGAACAATTGATTCATCATCTCAGTCCGGTCGCGCGGGCTGAGCTCCAGGAACTCCCGAAATTGATTTTGCGGAATAATAATCGTCCGCTTGAAATTATCGTAGTCTAAACCTATGATTTGCTTCGATAATACAGATACATCCTCTTTCTCGTTGCCAATCGGATGCCACTCATTGTCCTGCCGTATAAACATCCGACGTTCGCCGGCGCCTATTTCGTGATGTTTCTTTGGATGGCGTTTGGCCTCATAGACGAACTTATATAGCTGCTGATCTGGCCCCGCCTGAAACTCGAAGTCTATAATTAAATGCTTCGACTTCAGATTCATCATATTATACTGACGGTTGTCACGACTGTTCAATCGTTCTGTTTCGCCGTATAACGCAAAGCTGATGGCTTCAAGTAGTGACGTTTTGCCACTGCCAACTTTGCCGAAAATGCCAAATACGCTCGATCCGATTAACGGCTGGAAGTCAATTTCCTGTAATTCCTGATAGGAGTAGAGCCCCTGAATTGACAGTTTGATAGGGATCATTCAGATTCGGTTGCTAAAATCTCTCGGAATAAATGCTGAAGCCGTTCGTTCGGCTCCTGTCCTTTATTCTTGTTTTTAAAATAACTTATAAATAGCGCTTCCATACTTTGCGTAAGGTCGATAGCTGGAGCTGATTCCTGTTCCGTTTCTTCCACCTCGCGTACGTCAGGAATAATTGTTACTAATGATTCATGGGCCCGCTGTAGTTGCCGCCGTTCGTCACTTGTTAAGTAATTTGGTGTTTGAAGTGTGATTTCAGCGTAGCAATTTGGATTCTGCTGCAACCATTCTACCGCTTCGTCTACCCGTTTAAAGCGAGGGCGCAACAGGCGTTTACCAGTTGTTAGTGGAATAGGCGTAACGATGACTGCCTGACCCGGCTCAGCCTCGATCAGAACAATGTATTTCTGTTGATCGGCTTCCGCAAAACTATACGCTAACGGGCTGCTACTATATACGACTCGACCCGGACCACCCGCCATTTCCTGGTAACGATGTAAATGTCCCAGCGCTGTGTACTGAACCTGGGTTGGAATCATGTCTGTATAAACTACCGACGCTCCCCCAATCTGTAGAATGCTTCGCTCATCATCCGACTCTTCGGGTTGTTCGCCACCACGTTTCATGACAAATAAATGGGCGACCAGCAAATTGACGCCCTGATCATCCATATATGTATCGGCGAGGCTTGCCCAATGCCCGGTCAGACTTAGTCGTAATTGATCATCCAGACCAGTCATGCCGAAATACGACCGCATGCGGGACTCATTCGCATAAGGTGTAAGTAGAATTCGTACCGGTGCTTCATGCCGGGGTAATTTCAACTCAATGAACCCCGGCGCCGACCGGAGTAACTTCGCATCGCAACTCAATTCATAAGACCGCACTTCCGTTTTCGGGAAACCTGCGAAAATAATACCGCATTCCCGCCCAAAGTGGTCTTGAGCTTCAATCCGATCTGGATTGTCATGGTTCCCGGCGATGGCCACAACCACCCGCCGACCACCCGCCGTCAATTCCTTTAGAGTACTATATAATAAGTCCTCTGCTTGTGGGTCCGGATTAAAAGTATCGAACAAGTCTCCTGCCACCAGAACTAAATCCACATCTTCCCGATTCGCAGCCTGAACGATTTCGGTCAATACATCTCGCTGCTCCTGTAATCGGTGGAAATCCTGAAGCCGTTTTCCCAAATGCCAGTCTGCAGTGTGTAATATTTTCATTTGATGAATAACTATTTGTCCCGGATGAACTGATACAAATAGGAGATGCAATATAATCCATAGCGTCCGCATAACGGTCAAAAAGGCTTCTTTAGCTCATATTGGCACAATTGCGGCCACTAGACCAGGTGTATATCGAAAAAGTTTAGAATTATTTTTTGTGGCTAAGTAGCTGAGGACGGGGGTCTTGCCAAATAATGTTTGGCAAGCCTTCAATTATTTTCCAGGCGGGGCTTGCCGGAGGGGTAAACGCGCCCTATCTTTGCACTCCCAAATAGGGATTCAGGTTGAGAACAACGGCGCAAGCCATTGACTGTCAATCCAGTAAGAGTAACCCGCTGAGCGTCAAGCGAAAAATTTATTTTCACATTTCCTTGACAAGTTAATTAAAGTGTGTTACCTTTGCACTCCCAAACAACGGGAACAATTGAGAAAACGAGGCCAAGCCTTTCAGTATCAATTCATTACGAGGAAAAGGTGAAAAATAGTTTTTAAAAATACTTTCACATTTACTTGACAATCGGGAAATAAAGTGTACCTTTGCACTCCCAAGCAACGAGACACAGTTTAAGAGTTTTAGACTTCCTCTCAACCACGCTTCGACCAACGGGTCAGGCGCCAAGTTCTTTGACAAACGGTCAGCACAAAACAACTCAACTTCACTTCTTCGGAGGTCGGTTGAACAAGACAGTTTTACCTTCGGGTAGGACAAATATATTTACGATGGAGAGTTTGATCCTGGCTCAGGATGAACGCTAGCGGCAGGCCTAATACATGCAAGTCGAACGGATGTAGCAATACATTAGTGGCAAACGGGTGCGTAACGCGTAAGCAACCTGCCTCATACTGGGGGATA
>JANXVQ010000645.1 GCA_025351545.1 Spirosoma sp. | reverse complement strand
CTTAAATTGGGGAAGCTGATTTATCTGTACGACGACAACCTGATTTCGCTGGATGGTCCCACCAGTCTGGCCTTTACAGAAGATCGTATGGCCCGCTTTGAGGCTTATGGCTGGCATACGCAGCATGTGGCTGATGGCAATGATCTGGAAGCTATTGATGGTGCTATTCGGGCAGCACAGACCGAAACAGAGCGCCCGTCAATCATCGCTGTGCGTACTATTATTGGTTATGGCAGTCCGCAGGAAGGAACCAGCAAGGTTCATGGCAGTCCGCTGGGGGAAGAAAACCTGCGCAAAACCAAGGAATTTTTCGGGTTCGATCCTGACAAATCGTTTGTCATACCTGATGAGATAAAGTCTCACTTACTTGACGCTGGAAAGCGTGGAGCCGACTTGCAAACCGACTGGCAAAAACGGTTTGATGCCTACAAAGCCCGGTTTTCAACAGAAGCTGAAACCTTCAGTCTATCATTTGATGGTAAACTTCCTAAAGACTGGGAAGCTGATCTTCCGCTATTTACGCCCGCCGATGGCCCGCTGGCAACTCGTCAGGCATCGGGAAAAGCGCTGGACGCGCTGAAAAAACGAGTACCTTATCTGCTCGGTGGTTCGGCAGATTTAGCTTCGTCTAATGAGATGCCAACGAAAGGCGACGTTAGCTTTCAGCCCGGTCATTATGGCAACTCGAATATCTGGTTTGGCGTGCGCGAACACGCAATGGGGGCCGCGCTCAACGGAATGGCGCAACACGGTGGCGTGCATCCGTATGGTGGTACGTTCCTGAATTTTTCAGATTATATGCGGGGCGCTATTCGTCTAACAGCGCTGGCTGAGTCGGCGGCTACGTTTGTATTTACGCACGATAGTATTGGTTTAGGCGAAGACGGACCTACCCATCAGCCAGTTGAGCAGTATGTTTCGCTGCGTACTATTCCCAATATTATTGTTATCCGGCCCGCCGATGCCAATGAAACCGTTGAAGCTTGGCGCGTGGCGATGCAACAGTCTAAAAGTCCCGTCGTGCTGATTCTTTCCCGACAGAAGCTGCCCGTAATTGATCAAAGTAGCTATGGATCAGCGCGTGGTCTCGAAAAAGGCGCTTATATTTTGAGTGAAGCAGAAGGTACACCCCAACTTATTCTGATTGCGACGGGGTCTGAAGTCTCGTTGGTACTGGATGCACAGACAGAATTAAAAAAACAGGGTATTCAGGCACGGGTTGTTAGTATGCCTTCCTGGGAATTGTTTGAAAAACAGGATCAGGCATATCAACACAACGTGTTACCACCGTCTATTCGCAAGCGGCTGGCCGTTGAAGTTGGGTCGCCAATTGGTTGGCATAAATACGTTACTGACGAAGGAACAACACTTAGTATGAATCGTTTTGGTTTGTCTGGTTCTGGTGAGGAAGTGATGGCCTACTTTGGTTTTACTGTTGAAAACGTAGTCAAAAAGGCCAAAACAGTGTTGGAAGGTCAGCCCGAAGGCATCGAAAAGAAAGAGGTGTTGTCCTGAGTAGTGATTAAATTAAGGCAATAAAAAAGGTAGTTGCAGCACATAAAAAAAATCCCCCCGAACGTTCGAGGGGATTTTTTTATGTGCTGTATGTCTGTCACTTATAAATAGTCAACGATACGCCGTCCGACAATGCCATTTTGTAGCTCCCGGCGCAGCACAGCCCTTCGACGGCGCGGGTGAGTCGAAACATACATAACCCGCATTTTGAGTGTGAAGCTCACAACCATATACACACCGAATAAACAACCCAAAATTACCAAAGACAGGGTATTTGATATGTTGCGGTGTAGGAGGAGGAAAAGAATCGTGTTGAATAACGATATACCACACAACACGGCTGTTGCACTGGCGTGTGAAAGGCCATTATCCAGTAGAATATGGTGCATGTGATTGCGATCGGCTGAAAACGGTGATCGACCGGCCAAAATTCTAACCAGAAATACCCGTAATGTGTCAAAAATTGGCACAATCAAAATCACAATCGCGATGATGGGCGCGTTAAAAAAAGCGGTTGGTTCATATCGGTACGATGCATTTAAATTAACAAATCGTACGGCGAAGAAAGCCAGCAGGAAGCCAATAATCAGTGAGCCGGTATTGCCCATGAAGATTTTGCTGGTTTTTGAGAAGTTAAATCGCAGGAAACCCAGCAATGCACCCGCTAAGGTGAAGGCTAGACAAGCCATCGTAAAATGATTTGTCAGCAGGAACCAGCCGCCAAACGTACCACTGGCAATTGTGGCAATGCCACCAGCCAACCCATCGATACCATCAATGAGGTTAATGGCGTTCGTTAGGGTAATAAAAATGAAGCAGGTCAGGAACACACTAACTACTGGTTGAATATGGTGGAAGCCCATAATTCCGTATAAGTAATCAACGCGCAGATCGCCGAAGAGAATCAGAATCATGGCTGCCAGCACCTGAAACATAAGTTTCTTCGCTGGATCAATACCAACTAAATCATCTTTGATACCAATGAAAAATAAGATAGTCATTCCCGCAATGGACAAATTTGTGCGGTAAATGTCGGTTTGGTCAATGCTGGGCCACAGAAAATAGGCAATTAGTATCGCGGCAAAAATGGCAATACCGCCAAAAGTTGGTGTTGGTGTTGAGTGTGAACGGCGTTCGCCCGGTTTTTCCATAAGCGATTTCAACTCCGAAATTTTAATGACAACCGGAATGGCTACGATGGAAACAAAACAGGCAACTAATAATGAAAGTACACACTGGTACAAGCCGAGCGTAAACAATTCATCATTGAATTTATTTTGTAGGTACGCAATTAATAAATCAATATTCATAAGGTGGGACGTTTAGAGACTACAAATCTCGTTGAGTTTACATAGAACTCGGCGATCAACGCTACCTGACTTAAGACCAGATACCCAGTTTGAGATTCTAAAGAGTGTAAAAATCATGTCTTTATTTATTCATACAATTAAAAATTGATTAAACGGCTTTATTTAGTTACTTGTGAAGTGATTCTGGTGGCTTGCTAATGTACTGCTTCAGTTTTCGTAAGGGCTTAAGCCAAAAGGTAAAAAAGTAAGGGTTCAATCCGTTAAGTTGCCAGGCTAAGCGATCCTCCCGATTGGCCCGCAAGCGGTTCTTTAAACTGCTGTTACTGATACCACCAACCCTCATTACAATAGTTACCTCATTCATGTAAGCAAGTTTGGCCCTATTTTTGTGAATGAACCGTAACATCAATTCGTAGTCTGCTGCACTCTTCATATCGAGCCGAAACAAACCAAGTTGCTCATACAACTTGCGCTTTGCAAAGAACGACAGGTGGCCGGGCATCCAGCCCCACAAAAACGCATTATCGCTATACCAGCCTGATCGCCAATAACGCTTTAGTTTGTTGGTGTTAATGCGGTCTACGTACAGCATATCGCCATAAACGGCATCGCTACCCGTTCGCTCGAACGTAGCAACCATGTTTTCGATGACTCGGTCATGACGGTAAAAATCGTCGGCATTAAGTAGGCCAATTATATCTCCGGTGGCCAGACGAATGCCTTTATTCATAGCATCATAGAGACCTTTGTCGGATTCTGATATAAATCGGGCAACTTTCGTGCCGTATGATTTTACGATCTCTATCGTACCATCAGTCGATTGGCCATCCACGATAATATATTCAATATCGGAGTAGGTCTGGCTCAGAATAGACTCGATGCAATCCCGAATAAATTCTGCTCCATTGTACACAACAGTTATGATTGATACTTTCACGCCCTAATGTTTCGTTGTCGGACCCAAACGGCCGGGTTTCCCTGATAAATACCATATGCTTTCAACGAATGCGTGGCTACCGAGTTAACGGCTAGTACCGCATGTGATTCGCAGTTCACACCCGCACACACAACTGCTTTCGCGCCAATCCAGACACCATCGGCCAGGCTAATGGGTCGAGTTGTCAGGTCGAACGTTGAACGACTATAATCATGATTGCCAGTCAGTAGTATCGCGCCCTGCGAAAGGCACACGTTATTGCCAATGGTAACCTCACTTAGATTGTCAATCCAAACCTGCTCACCAATCCAGACTTCATTTCCTACATTAAGTAACCAGGGGTACTTGATGTTTACACCCGGTTTAATGACAACCTTCTTGCCGATTTTTGCACCAAATAGCCGAAGAATAGCTACTTTAAGTAAAATTGGCAGTGGCAAATAGGTATTTAAAAAAAACGAATTTGTCAGAAACCACAGCAAAATTTTCCAGCGTGGTCCCGGATTGTACCAACTAATATTGAAACGAGACAGATCAGTTTGGCCGCTTCCTGAGTTTGATTCCACTTGTGGGGATGCGGTTGGTTCAGGACTGACCGACCTGTTCGGATCGGGTTGGTCTGAGGTCTTTGCCATATTCCGTTCGGAAATAATTAATGATTGCGTCTTTATCAGTACCCACCCGAATGGTTACTTCCATAAGCTTGGCATCCACCAGAAAGCGATACCATAGCGCCTGTAATGCACACCAGACGAAGCCTGCCCGCCCATCCAGAAAACCTAACCGGACAAAATAGCGGTATATAAAGTATAGAATTGGTCGCGTAAACAGGGGCAGTGATGCGTACTTCTCTTTTAAAAACCGCATTCGCTGGTCCTGTGTTCCAAGTAACCGAGGCTGCACCGTTTCTGCCTGGTCAAACTGATAGCGGTAATTGAGCAGATTAATCATTTCCAAAATGGTGTAATGATTATGCTTTTGGGTCCACCAGGTTAGGTTATTGAGGTTGTGGTCAACAATATCATGATCAAATTGAATGGACTGCCCCTTTGTCAGTTTAATATGTTCATCGTGCCAAACCTGCTCACAAAAACCATCGCCCCGGCGCCATAGACGAAGCAGCCAAATAGGATAAAACCCACCGTGACGTATCCAGCGATTCAGGAAAAATACCCGGCGTTTTACATAAACACCGCCTATGTCGCTGGGCAACCCTGTTAATCGCTGGTTTATTTCAGCGGCTAATTCGGGCATCACATACTCGTCGGCATCCATTCGCATTAACCAGGTCGTCTCAAATGGCACATTATCAATGCCAAAGTTAAATTGTGTGGCATAGTTTACCCAGGCATTCTGAACCACAATGGCCCCGAGCGAGCGAGCGATCTCTACGGTTCGGTCGGTCGAAAAAGAATCGACAATAAATATTTTACTCGTAAACGGGTGCAGACTCTGTAAACAACGAGTAATGTGTTTTTCCTCGTTGTGTGTCAGAATGATGACTGATACGTCGGTCATACCTAATGTTACTAATTTCGGGATAAATGGCCCTTTGTGATGTTCATATGTTAAAAAATATTGTATTTTTACCCATACGTTCTCAGCTTGATAAATTATGCAATACTATAACTTTTTTTAGACGGGACAAAGCCGATGAAAAGACTTTATGGAAGCCTTATATTGTTTTTGTACTATTTTTCGGCCACAGGTCAGCTCGTTTTTGATCAATCACCCCGCGATCTTCAGTTGTATCCACGTGACGCCAATAGCCAGGCCGTGGTTGTTGTAAGCGGTAAGATGAGTGCCGCTGGATACACTAAAATTGGCATGCAGGTGCTACGAGCCGGTACGCTGACAAAGGTAATTAGCCAGACGCTTGAGCCTGCGGTTAGCAACTCTATATTTAGTTTGTCGGCCGTCATTAAGGCCGAACCCGCTGAATATGCGTTCCGGGTATTTATCTATAAAGGTGCAGATTCGACGCTGGTTGCTAACCGGGTACGTGTTGTTTGTGGGGACGTTTATATTCTACATGGGCAATCTAATGCCTTGGCTCTCAGTGATTTTGAGACGTTATATTCATTCAATTTTGATGACACCTATTTGCGCAATGCCACCTACCCCTATGGAGGAACACCGGCCCAAATGAGTTGGTATCCAGCCAAACAACCTTACGGCAATGTGGGGGGATTTGGGCTAACGATTCAACGGCTGATTCTGCAAAATTACGGTATCCCAACTTGTGTTTTGGATGGCGCTAAAGGAGGAACTGACATTGTCGATTTATCAGCTCGCGACCCTAATAACCACGCGAATCCCGGTAATTACTACGCGGGTCCAGGTTCATCTTTCGAAGATGTATTATACGGAAAATTACTATATCGGGCAAAGTGGGCGGGTGTTGCCAAACAGGTGAAAGCCATCATTTGGAAACAGGGCGAAGAAGATGCTAATTCCGGCCTGCCAGGTTATGCCGGAAAATTTGCCACACTTTATAAGCAGTTTCGGGAAGATTATGGCGACGCCCGCATCTATGTAAGTCAGATTAATATTCTGGATATGCCACATGATAGTGCAGCCGCTCTGCGCGACTTTCAGCGCCGGACGAAATACCTGTTCAAAAATGTGGAATCAATAGCTACGGTCGGAACGCCGGGTTATGAGGGCGTGCATTATAGTGGTCTTGCTCACCAACGGATGGCTTTTGAGCAATTTCGCCAAATTGCCCGAGATATTTACGGGTCAAAAGATACCCTTCAGATTAATTCGCCGGATATAAAAAAAACGTTTTATAATACCCGAAAAGATTCAATTACGCTGGTCTTCGATGACGACATGCAAATGGTCTGGAAAAATGATACGACCTTTTACAATTTTTCGAATGGTGCCATAATTGACCATCTGCAACAGAGAGACTTTTTTTATTTGGATAGACAGTCTGGCTTGGTAACGGGCGGTTCGGTCAATGGTAACCGGCTGGTAATCAGCTTAAAACAGCCAGCTTCGGCGAAGGTATTGCGGTATCTGCCCGCTTTTTTCTCTACCAATGCATCGCCTTTTTATGACGGGCCCACACTCCGGAATACGCGTGGCATGCGGGCTTTCTCGTTCGATAATGTTCCAATTGCGGATGCCATCGCTCCCGTAACAACCCTGGCCACTAAACCGATTTCAGAAAAACAAATTCAGTTAAACTGGACAGTATCGGTAACAGCGCAAACTCAATTTCTGGAACGAGCTGATGGCACACCAACTAATTTTAAACAAATTGCTTCGCTGTCAGGAACGACAGCTACCTATACCGATACGAATTTACCCGATATGTTCGGGACTTATTATTACCGGCTGCGAGCTTATAGCTCTGCGTCGGAATCCCCTTACAGTAATGTCGTTAGCGCACGGCCGCTAGTGTTAGGGGTGGAGCCAACCGGGTCTTCAGTACAGCTATATCCGAACCCGTTAGCATCTGATCGTTTGCTGCATATAGAGGCCAGCCTGGTCACTTTTACTGAACTGACGGTGCGTGACATACTGGGTCGAACAGTGAAAAGCTGGCGTGGAACAGCTAAAAATACGCTGTTGCTGGCCTTGGACGACCTGGAGACCGGAGTATACATCGCTGATCTACAAACAGCCGATGGTCAACTACTTCGCCGGAAAGTAGTGGTTCGTTAATAAACGAATACTGGCTTTACAGTCGGAATATGTAGTTTTGTGGCTTCAACGCTAGCTAACTACTTATGCGCCTTGTGATTCTTACGCAGGATGACCCGTTCTACCTCGCCCGTAATATTGACTACCTGTTAAAAAAACTGCCCCCTTATGCTGAAGTTGTGGCGACAGTTGTTTTTGATGTGTCGCCGTTTGGTAAGCGGGAAAGCTTCAGCGAAAAGATGAAGAAGACTTACGATATATTTGGCCTGCCCTTTTTTGTGCGGTACGGATTCAAATATCTGGCTTCGAAAATGGACAGTCGAAACAATGTTCGCAAAATGCTGTCTGATCAGAACATCCCGTTAATTCATATTGATGGGAACATCAATAAAGACGAAAATCTAGAGAAACTCCGGGAATATAAACCCGATTTGTTTGTCTCGATTGCAGGCAACCAAATTTTTAAGCGCAAGCTACTGGACGTTGCTGCGCACGGCTGTATTAATCTTCATACGGCGCTATTGCCTAAATACCGGGGCTTGATGCCTTCATTCTGGGTACTCAAAAATGGCGAAACACATACGGGTGTATCGGTATTTTTTGTGGACGAAGGCATTGACAATGGCCCTATATTGGTGCAAAATAAACTCGCCATAGGAAACATGAGTCAGGCTGAATTGATTGATGTGACCAAAAAAATGGGGATGGATGCTATTCTGGAGTCCATCGAAAAAATTCATTCGGGTAAGTACGAGTTAATCGAGAATGACGCATCCCAAATGACCTATTTCACCTTTCCTACCCGCGACGATGTGAAGGCCTTTCTGGTTGCCGGTAAGCGGTTTTATTAATATACGCGGCACATTGACTTGCGAATACTTTCTGTAAGCTCGTAAGTCCTATTGCTTGATGCGTGAATTTTCACTACATGAATATCCTGACGTTTGATATTGAAGAGTGGTTTCATATTCTGGATAATGCCTCCACCCGGACAGAGACCGAATGGAGTCGGTACGAGACCCGGATTCACCAGAATATGGATCTTATTTTCCAGCTTTTGGAAGAAACCAATACCCGTGCTACGTTTTTTTGCCTGGGATGGGTCGCCGATAAACATCCCGATGTTATCCGACGAATTGATGCTGCCGGCTATGAAATTGCCACCCATTCCTATGCTCATCAATTAGCTTATGAGCAAACACCCGCCGAGTTTCAGGCTGATCTGGAACGATCAATCAAGCACTTACAGGACTTGACGGGTAAAAAAGTCCGGTCGTATCGGGCACCGGGATTTTCAATTAAGGAATATAATCGATGGGTATTCCCGATTCTTATTGAGCAGGGTATTGAAATTGACTGCTCGGTATTTTCGGCTCGACGATCGCATGGAGGAGATGCTTCATTGAACATGTTTGAGCCTGGTTATCTGGACGTTGGCGGTACATTATTGAAAGAATTTCCAATTAATACGGTTGGAGTACTTGGTCAGGATTTAATATTTTCGGGCGGAGGGTATTTTAGATTGTTTCCTTACCGCGTCATCAAGGAGCTGATGCAACGTTCAGATTATGTGATGACTTACTTTCATCCACGTGATTTCGATGCCGGACAACCTATGATTCCGGGCCTGAGCCGAATAAGACAGTTTAAGTCTTACTATGGTCTGAAAAATTGTTTACCTAAATTAAAACAGTTACTTCTGGAGTTTCCGTTTGTGGATTTGACTGAAGCCGATCAGCAGATAAATTGGTCCGATGTTGTGAAGAGAGTAATATAATGTCTGCTTGTATTAATGATTTGTGAATAAATCTGTAGAGGTGTTTCTGACGTCAAACTTTACTCATAGCCCTGCATTACCTATTTTTTTTGTTCATGAGTTTTCTTTGAAGTTATACAGACTCGTCAATAGTTTACAATAAATGAATACTACTTTAAGTAAAAAGATTATTATTCGTAGAAGAATAATTTTACTATCCGGAATTCCTATACTTATTTTTTTCTTTATATTTTTTCAGTTTATTAATAACATCCCCTTCCAGGACGATTATGATGCCTTACTGGAACCAGTTACTAAGTTTGCCCAACTAACGAATTTTTCGTGGTCTGAATTTTTGCAGATCATTTGGACCCAAGATGATGAGCGAAGGATAGTTATTGATAGAATAGCGGCCATTTTTATTTATTTGTTGACTGGCCAGTTAGATCTGAGGCTTCACGCATTTTTAGGGTTGTTGTCTTTAATCGGAATTTTATATTTAATCTACGCACTTATTAAAGAAGCAAGGCTCCCGTTAAGTTTGATTATAACCAGTTCATTATTATTATTTCAGATTCAATATTATGAAGCGATCTTCTGGCCAATGATTCCGTTTCAACATATCATCGCTTATTTTTTTGCTATATTATCCTTTTATTTTCTTTCTTTTCCTACAACAAAATATTTGGTTATTTCGCTTGTAGTCGCCGTTTTAGCTATTTTAAGTGATGTAAGTGGCATATTCGTTCTACCAGTCGGGGCCTTACTCTTACTTTTACAACATCGTTGGAAACATAGTTTAATTTGGGTCTTATTAATAGGAAGTATGGTTGCCCTATACTCTCACAATCTGATCATACCTGCTTTCAGGCCTAAACCGCTTGACAATCTTCAACACCCCGATCTTATTCTTACAATACTTCTGGCTTTCAGTGGGTTATCGGCAGATGCCAGTACGGCCCTGCCATCGTCAATACGTATTGG
>JANXVQ010000622.1 GCA_025351545.1 Spirosoma sp. | reverse complement strand
CTGGAGTAGATTTCGGGCCGAGAGATCGGGCAGTTGTTCGTTGCACGTATCATAAATAGACCGGGCAGTTGAGGGGTTAAGTATGTCCGTTATCCCAAATGGATTTTTCAGTTCCAGATGAGACCAGTGATAAAGTGGGTTACGGAGCGTGTAAGGTACGGTTTCGGCCCATTTTTCAAATTTCTCCCAGTCGGAGGCATCACCCGTGCAGTATCGTTCCGACACGCCATTTGTGCGCATGGCCCGCCACTTATAATGGTCGCCGTGGAGCCAAAGCTGACTCATGTTCTCAAATCGTCGGTCAGCAGCAATCTGGTCTGGCGGCAGGTGGCAATGGTAATCAATAATCGGCATGGGCCGGGCATAGTCGTGATAAAGCCGACGAGCGGTTTCGGTTTGCAGCAAAAAGTCGTCGGAAAGAAATGTTGGAGTGGGCGCGAGTGTGTGCATGTTTATCAAAGCAAAAGCCGGGTATTTTCTCCCGGCTTTTGTATTTTTTTTTCAAGTGATTTACTACCTGATGTTACGGGACATCGGGTTTTAACCCGGTGTCGCATAACATCACTTACTGCTTATCACCCGACAATCCCACCATTAATCCGCGCAATTCTGCCAGACCGCGCAGACGACCGATAGCCGTGTAGCCCGGATTGGTTCGTTTTCCCGACGTCAAATCGTCGAGCATCCGGTGACCGTGATCAGGCCGAAAAGGCATCCGGGCGTCGGTTCTTCCCTCTTCCTTACGCCTTTTCTGTTCCATCAACAATACCCGCATTACATCAGCCATTGGTACGTCGCCTTCGAGATGGTTAGCTTCCTGAAAACTGTTATCGGTATCGCGCTGCGTACTGCGAAGGTGAATAAAATGAATACTCGGACCCAATCGCTCGGCCATACCCACAAGATCATTATCGGCCCGGACGCCATACGAACCGGTACAAAAACATAATCCGTTGGCAGGCGAATCGGCAGCAGCCAGTAAGGCACGGGCATCGGCTTCGGTGCTGACAACGCGCGGCAAACCCAGAATTGGATACGGCGGATCGTCGGGATGAATGGCCAGCCGAACCCCAACCGACTCAGCCACGGGCACGATTTCGCGCAGGAAAGTATATAGATTCTGGCGTAACTCCCGATCGCTGATGTCTTTGTAAGCATCCAGCGCATCGCGAAACCGTTCGACGGTGTAGCTTTCTTCTGAGCCAGGCAAGCCAGCAATGATGGTGCGGGTCAGGCGCTTAACCTGCACATCGGTCATGCTATCGAGTTTGGTTCGGGCCTGACGTTTCTGCTCATCGTTGTACAAATATTGAGCACCCGGCCGCTGGAGAATAAATAACTCGAAAGCGGCAAACTCGGTGGCGTCGAAACGCAAGCCTGTAGACCCATCGGGCATAGGAAAATCCAAGTCCGTTCGCGTCCAGTCGAGTACCGGCATGAAGTTATAACAGACTGTATCAACCCCTGCCTGCGCCAGATTAACGATGGATTCTTTGTAGTTTTCGATGTATCGTCGATAATCGCCCGATCGGGTTTTTATGCCCTCGTGTACCGGAATACTTTCGACCACCGACCAGGTTAAACCTTTGGTTTCGATTTGCGATTTGCGGTTCAGGACTTCTTCCAGTGACCACAACTCACCATTGGAGATGTGGTGCAGGGCCGTTACAATACCGGTGGCTCCAGCCTGCCGGACGTCATTGAGCGATACGGGGTCATTCGGACCGAACCATCGCCAGGTTTGTTCAAGCATAATCTAATTAGTAGTCGTTCGTAATGGGTAAGGTCAGTAACCCGTTCTCATCACGAATCATGAGCTTAGGTAAAAAAGCATCTATACTTCCTTTTCTCCCCAAGACTTCAATTTGTTTTGCAAATGCCGACTACTTCTGGCCGCTTTCGCTGGCGCATTGTTGCGTTACTCTTTCTGGCGACGGCCATCAATTACGTAGATCGACAGGTATTGTCGTTCACGATGACGGATGAACTGTTTCGGAAAGAAATGCTCGATATGATGCCCGATGCTGTGCTCACAAAAGAAGCTACGGATCGGTTTAAGGTACTTTATGGCGATGTTGATGCCGCGTTCAAATTCGCCTATACCATTGGTTTTCTGCTTGTTGGCTGGCTTATTGATCGAATTGGCACTAAGCGGGGTTTCTCACTGGGAATTTTAGTCTGGAGTATTGCCGCCATTCTCACATCCTTTGTCAATACTATTGCCGGTCTACGCTGGGCACGGGCGCTACTGGGTTTAGGTGAAGCGGCCAATTTTCCATCATCAATAAAAACCATAGCCGAATGGTTTCCCCGGCGCGAACGCTCCTTTGCCAACGGCCTGTTTAATGCCGGGGCCAATGTGGGCATAATCCTGACAGCCCTCGCCGTTCCCTACCTGATTTTGCAATTCGGCTGGCGAAGTTCCTTTTTAGTAACGGGTGTGTTAGGATTCGGACTGCTTTTTTTCTGGTGGTTCATGTATAGCAAACCCGAACGAAGTCCGAAACTCTCAGCCGATGAGTTAGCTTATATTCGCGGTGACGAAGAGAACGTTACTCCCATAAACGTATCGTGGGGGCGTTTGCTGGGCTATAAACAAACGTGGGCCTTTGCCGTCGGCAAGTTCATGGCCGATCCAATCTGGTGGTTTTATATGTCATGGCTACCCGATTTTTTCAATTCAAACGACGCTCTCGACCAAAAACTAGACCTTAAAAGTTTCGGCGTTCCCTTCCTGATTATTTACGTTGTTTCAGATGCGGGCAGTATCTTTTTCGGATGGCTCAGCACACAGTTTATGAGCTGGGGCTGGTCGGCCAATCGGGCTCGAAAAACAACGATGCTCATTTGCGCCCTGTGCGTCGTACCCATTTTCTTTGCCGCCCAAACCAGCAGCCTGACCGTTGCTATTGCGCTAATTTCGCTGGCGACAGCCGCCCATCAGGGTTGGTCGGCGAATATGTAT
>JANXVQ010000605.1 GCA_025351545.1 Spirosoma sp. | reverse complement strand
TCCGGTGAAAGATGTCTTTACGATTTCGTTGCCCAAATCGGCCGAAGATAAAAACGGACGAATGAGCTGGGACCAAACCGCCGTGCTGGTTGGCGTTAGAGGCTACGAGCCTTACTACACCGTCAAATCGGGCCGGTTGACTATGAATCCCGACGGCTCCAACGGCTGGAATAGTTCAGGAAAGGGACACCAGTATTTAGTTGTGAAAATGCCTGTATCAGCCGTTGAGGCCCTGATTAATAAACTGATGCAGCATCAGCCAACAGGAAAATAACTAAAAAATAACCCTCACTTTTCGCTCAGAAACGAGTGATTTTCAGGTAGTCTGTGTTGTCTTTTTGTATGACAGATCCAGTAAAAGATGTGTTTCGTAAAGCCGCAATGTTTTGCGCCTATCAGGAACGTACACAGCAGGAAGTTCGGGATCGGCTAAAGGAATGGAGTGTTTTTGGCGATGATGCTGAAGAAGTTATTGCCGAACTGATTCAGCAGAATTACCTGAATGAAGAGCGATTTGCGAAGGCTTTTGCCGGCGGAAAGTTTCGGATGAAGGGCTGGGGCAGACGAAAAATCAAACAGCACTTGCAGCAACGCGGTATTTCGGGCTATAACTTCGAACAAGCCATGAAGGAGATTGCTCCCGATGACTACCGCAGCACGCTGACCGATCTGCTGGACAAAAAACGCCGGACCATCCGTGATAGTAATCCGTTAGTTATCAAACAAAAACTCGTTCGCTACGCGCTCAGTAAAGGGTACGAATCGGAGTTGATATTTGCTGTATTAGGCAACGAGTAACGCGGCTGGAAAGCTGCACTTTCTACGTTTAAGTACGGCTTTCCAGCCGCGTTACGCTCTTATGAATCTGCGAAAAGTTTCCATTATTCTGATTAATTATAATTCGCACCAGTTTACCTACGACTGCGTTGATTCAATTATTGAAAAGACCGCATCGCTGGACGGGAAAACCATTGATTACGCGATTATTATCGTTGACAATAATTCTTCTCCCAACGATTACGAAGCGCTGAAACCCATTACCAATCTCCGGCAGGCGGGACCTCGGGTACAGCTTATTCGTAGCCGAATTAATCTTGGATTTTCGGGAGGCAATATGCTCGGCGTTCAATTTGCCGATCCAAGCACTGATTATTACTACTTTCTTAATAATGACTGTGTGTTGCGGACGGATGTGTGCAGCCAGTTAGCCGCTTTCATGGACGCCACACCCGATGCGGGCCTGTGCGGGGCGCAGATGTTTGCGGGCGATGGCTCACGGCAGGTAACCTTCGGCTATTTGCCCACGCTCGGCAGCAAAATTCTCGGTCATGGGTTTGTGCGAATGCTCAATCCTGCTTTATATCCCAATGTTCGCCAGGTTTATACCGAGCCGGTGCGAGTGCCTTTTGTGATGGGTAGCACGCTGTTTGTACGGGCATCGGCTTTTAATGTGATTGGCGGATTCGATGTGGCCCATTTTCTATACGTCGAAGAAGAGGACTTAGCCAAGCAGCTGTTGCTCACAGGATTTTATGCTTATCTGGTGCCACAGGCTGAGTATGTGCACTTTACGGGCCAGAGTACTACCCGAAATTATGATATAGAGAAAGAATATTACATTTCGCTATTTCACTATTTCCGGAAATACCATTCCTGGATCGAGCGCGCATTATTCCGAGCCTATTACTTCATCAAGAACGGACGCAAAGTTCGCCGGAACCCAATTTATGGTCGGCTGGCATGGTTCATAGGGCGGGGTAGTCCCATGCGCGAAAGTTTACGGTATCGTCAAACAATTGGCCTGTGAAAATAGAGTATGTTCAAACAGGGCTTTTTTGTAAAAATAAACAGCCGGTAAGTAGAGCTCTTCTATGATGTCAGATTTAAGAACCTGACATCATAGAAGATTAGATAAACAGATAGAAATTTAGACCATTTTATCACTAAAACACGCAGCTGTAGCATTCTTTTTATCTAATTTTACGGTTCGCTAAGTTGCTTCATAGGTTCAAATTTATCCAAGATGTTCAACTACTTAAAAGAGTCGTTTGCCCGGAAGAAAGCAAGACGCGTTACTGCCAAATATCCGTATGAAGTAAATTCATTTCAACTGGCTAAGGAGGGCGAGGTTAAATTCGCCAATTGGAAAAACCCGCTGATTCCCCCCAAAACCATTACGCAGTCGGAAATTAACTTCTATCGACGGTTTGCTGCGCCCGGCAGTTTCAGCATCGATGTAGGCGCTAACATTGGCGATACAACGGTGCCAATGGGTATAGCGGTTGGTAAAGAAGGGTTAACGCTGGGATTTGAGCCAAACCCTATGACGTACGAAATTCTGGATGCCAATGCCCAGTTGAATAAGTCCATTACCAACATAGTGCCGTTGTCCTATGCTGTTACGGAAGAGGAAGGTGAGTTTTTTTACTCGTCATCTGAGGCTTCATTCGGCAATGGTGGCGTATCGGCCAGCGTCAGCGAAGCGAACCAACATGGGAAATTTAAACTGTCTGAGAAGGTTAGAGGCATTAATCTGACCAAGTACCTGAACGAATATTACAAAGCATATCTGCCCAAATTATCACTCATCAAAATAGATGTTGAGGGGCATGATAAGGACGTATTGCGGTCAATTTCTGCACTCATAGACCAGTACAAGCCAACGCTTATTGCCGAGTGCTTTAGCGAAGCCACGCTGGATGAGCGAATGGAGTTATATCAGATTGTGGCCGATCACAATTACACGCTTTATTATTTCGGTGATTTTGATGAAAATACCGAGATTGTCCAGTTAACGCCGTCGGATATGAATCGTTGGAAAAACTTCAACTTTTACGCATTACCCAATCCCACCGTCTGAAAATTCGAGTAATTCCGGCGGTGGGATTAACCTTATCGTTGTGAGGAAATTCGTTACCGATTCAACCCGAAATACTCGTAAAAATAGTCTGCTGGTTTTAAATTGAGCCACTGCTCCCGGTTCTGAACCAACTCATCGTAGGTAAGATTCTCAATCTGAGCGGGTTTGAAAGCAACGGTAGATTCTGGTGTTTTCTTCGTAACAATACCTAATCCCTGGTCAACGTCGAGTACAAATACATTTAGATCGGGGCGTTGACTGCGTAGGTGAATAATGGTTCGCCAGACATCGCCGTTCCATTCGCCAACTTCCCAGTCTTCAAAGCGTCCGGCGGCACCGGCTGTCTGGGGGTTGCAGTCGTGCATAATAATGACACCGTCGTCATCCATATAGTTAAGTGCATTTTCGACATCTCGGAGGGCAAATTGATATTCATGCATGCCATCGACAAGCGCTAATTGGAGCTTTTTTGCGGAGAAGACTCGTTGGGCATCCTGTGCAAAAAAATCATCGCTGGTTTTCTCGAAATACTGATTGTTAAGATTATAGGGGTTGATAATTGCTTTCCCGAACCGGCGGCTGGCATCGAAAATGAACTTTGGGTCAACCGCAATCTTGAATGTGCTTTTAATACGAAAGAAAATATGCCCGTTCTCGACCCCGATTTCGAGATAATTCTTCAGGTTTTTCTGGCGCATAAGTGCCTGGATAACATCTAGTCTATTCATTCGGGAGGATTGGATACTATCCGATTTGGACGGACAATGAATCAAAAATAGAAAAGTCCCGGTTCAGAACCGGGACTTTTCTAATAAATGAAGTATTTGTACTTAAAATCAGGCGATTTCCAGTTCAACCATAGCAGATTTTGGTCTGGAGAAATTTAGAATATATCCTTAAAAATCAGCGTCGAATGTCATCCCTTTCGGTTCTTCCGTCATGACAGAAGGCATTGGGTTTTCGGAATCCTGTGGGGCCAGGGCCGATGCTTTCATGGCCTTAAACTTCGACATTACTTCGCCACGCTGGTATTCGCCAACCCGCTTCTCAAAGAAGTTGGTTTTACCCTGCAACGAAATCATGTCCATAAAATCGAATGGATTCGTTACATCATAAAGTTTACGCAAACCGAGAGTAGTTAGTAAGTGGTCGGCCACGAAGGCAATATACTGCTTCATTAACTCGGCGTTCATGCCAATCAGCGATACCGGCAGTGCATCGGCCACAAACTCCTGCTCAATTTCGACCGCATTCCGGATAATGTCATAAATCTCTGACTCCGGCATTTTATTGACAATATGGTCGGTATAGAGCATACAGGCAAAGTCGCGGTGTAGGCCTTCGTCACGGGAGATTAGCTCATTTGAGAAAGTCAGTCCTGGCATTAGTCCTCGTTTTTTGAGCCAGTAAATAGAGCAGAAAGAACCCGAAAAGAAAATTCCCTCCACAACGGCAAACGCAATAAGCCGCTCGGCAAACGTACCATTGTCAATCCATCGCAGCGCCCATTCAGCTTTTCTCTGAACACACGGAATTGTGTCAATGGCATTCAGCAGCCGATCTTTTTCCGTAGGATCTTTGATATAGGTATCAATCAGCAGCGAATAGGTTTCTGAGTGGATATTCTCCATCATGATCTGAAAGCCATAAAAACATTTGGCCTCCGCGTATTGTACTTCCGACAGAAAATTGACGGCAAGGTTCTCATTTACAATTCCGTCCGATGCGGCAAAGAATGCCAGCACGTGCGAGATAAAGTGCCGTTCGCCATCGTTGAGGCTGTTCCAATCCCGCATATCCTGACCGAGGTCAATTTCTTCGGCTGTCCAGAACGATGCTTCGTGAGTTTTGTAGTACTCCCAAATGTCCCAGTGTTTGATTGGAAACAGCACAAAGCGGCCTTTGTCTTCTTCTAAGATTGGTTCGATAACATCATTCTGTACCATATTGTCAGGTGTGCGGTTTTATGCGTAAAGCCCATCTGTCTGACTGGGCTGCGAGATAATTATGTGCTGGATTCGGATTAACAAAATTAACCGTTCTACCCGCTTCTGCAAGTCCGCCTGGCTAGATAACTGGCATTAAACAAATGACCAAACGGTGTAAATAGCAACAAGCCAGAGAGTTATATTCTTGCCCGTTAGTGAAGTTCTTGAAATAGTTCAGTTGGTGGGGAAATATGAGTTTTGAAAAGTCACATAAAATAGGAAACGGTGATTAAACGTTCATGATTCAAAGCAGTTCAACCTATACTCTAAAAACTCTTTCTTTGGTTGATACGTCTTCGGCACTCGAATAGTTCGGCTTTCAAATCTCCCAAAAAACTCATCATAAAAATCTTTGGATGATTCAGCCTTCAGGCGCTTAGAGATCAGAATTTTGTAGTCTGTATCTACGCAAATCAACCCTTTTTCATAAGCCCGGTCATATAGATTAGACAGGCAAAGGCCATTTTCGGGATTGAGTCGTTCATGCTCATTTTCGGACCAAGGGACTATATGCCCGGCAACTAGCAACTCTGGCAAATTTATACCTGAAATAGCACACTGACTTTCGTAGGTTTTTAAAATCATTTGCCGGAAAACGTTTTGATTTACCCGCACTTTTACCGCCCGAATTTTCGTCTCACCTTTCAAATCTTTAAGGTCAAACTCAATTTCGGGATAGATTTCTTCAATTGTTTTATGTTGATATTCAGCCAGAATCCGCTCACTGTCAAAAACCAGTTCTTCTTGATGGTTAATAAACTCGTCCCAAATGGGTTTAACTTGATTATAGCCTCCGCTCATTCCCTTTATCCCTCGTTGCTGGTGATATGGGTCAACACTAGCAAAATTAGCTAGTCGCATCGCTACTGAATCGGGAGTGCGACGGCCTAAAATAGAGGCTAATCTTTTTACCTCCTCATTTCCTTTATGCATTTTGCCAAAAGGTAGTTTCAAGTAAAGATTAAAAGCTAGAACCAGTTCTTCGCGGGTCCAGTTAGGAGAGGTTGCCATGCCCGAAAATAATGAGTTTGTCGCTGGGCAGCACTATAAAACGCCATTTGTCTTAAAACTATCGTTTCACTCCGCCGTGTCGCGAATACGTTTGCATGAACCGCAAAAATTGTCAGATAACCAATATAAGTTGATGACAAACTGATCGTTGACAGAACTATTCGTTACTCAATATTTCTTTGTATTCCCACCAAAAGAAATCGATTATTGGTATGGCTGATGAACTATATGGATATTCGTTTAAAACATGATTGCTATGAAAACACATGTAACATTAACTGTATGGACTGGTATTGCCTATGGCGCTGTTAAGCGTGTTGCGGTACCCTATGAGTATGGGTTGATTATGATAGATGCCATGAACCAGTATGCCGATGAGAATGGCTTTGTTGTAGCGTTAATGGGCGAAAATGGTGCCGCTGGATTATATTGGAACCGGGAAGGACAAATAGTGCGGCTGGCCGTTGAAGAAGTAATATGATACAACAGGGCTTTCTTATAAAAACTGACACGTTGATAATCAGACTATTCTTGCGAGGTCGGTTTCTTCAAACCGACCTGTGAGGTTTCTCAAAACCTCGTTTTGTTCGGTTTGAAGAAACCTCACAGGTCAGATTTAAGAATCTGACCTCACACAAGGCATTTTTATAAGAAAACCCTGTATGATACAAATACCGATATGTTTTAGTTAACTCCACAACTGCCAGATCGTTGATTAAATGTCGATAGTGGGCAAGCCTGTTTTCAATTATATTTATATAATGCTGTTTGGATACGAGCTCTAACTGATAAAATCTCTACTTAACTATTTGATATTTTTCATTTATTGTAAAGATAGTTGCCGCTGGCTAAAAATTGAGTGTCTGTTAACAACGCTTCCAGCTTATTTTCGTTAGTTTATGAGTGGATTTATTTGCCGATAACAGGTTAACCTATATGGCATAACTGTAGTGTAGTTTATGATAAAGTATTACTATAAATATTTAATAAAAATATGGTTATTACATTTGCTCAGTATAGTATCCTTACTGCTACTTATAGATGCGCGACCTACAGTCAGGTTGAGAAATGGACGAGCTTCGATCGCATGATGATTGATTATTATATTATGGGGATGCTCAATATTGGTCTTATAAAAGCTAGCGATGAAAACGCCAGCGACACTACATGTTATGAATTGACGGACATTGGAGTAAGCTACATTGAGGATTATGAACGTGCTAATCCGAATTTGATTATTAAAAGAAGTGTAGAGTAACTATCTGGTAATCAATTGTATGTTGATTATGCAATTCGTTCTATATACGATTGAGCAATGCGTATGATCAAATCTTCATTCATATAGGCGAGCAGGGGATTCTCGTGCTGGGATGAAACTACCACAACCATATTAGCATCGTAGATTCCTAATGGTAATGAATCTGAATCATTATAAGCTTGATCAAGACAATTGATTGCCTCAATGAGAGAGGCATATCCTTTAGCTACAGGAATTGAAAATAATGTAAAAACAGCAATATATAGCATAACTTACTACAATTCGGAGATATATACGTACTAACTATTGGATTATACTTAATAAGATATTGTAACTTATAGTAAAAATATAAATCTGTTTGATACTTATGAGAGACTACCCGTCTTGTCTATTCAGGCAAAGATTAGACTCATGAAAGAAGAATAAACTCCCATGACACCATAATTTAAATTTTAAATTTCAGTATTTCACTGAAAATATCATTAATTCAATATTCACTATTATTATGAATAGTTAAAAAATAACGGACTCATTCTGAAAAATAATTTCCAGATTTGTTACTAGTATAAAGAAAATCTTACAAACTTAATTATTAATTATCATTAAAATACAATTTGTTGTTAATGCTAATTATGGTTTAGGTGGCCATCGTTTGTTTGAAACTGACCTGTCCTGCTGGTCCAGGCAGCAATTAATTATTGTGTTTGCCAGAAACATTGTGGCTAGCGTTTGTAAACGAAATAAAGATGGTATTGCACCGCTATAGTTGGAATACCCCCTATCCCGGATCGTTCGACAAATTACAGGGTATAGGTTGCCTGACACGTAAATTAAATGTTGTCAGGGGCGGGTAAATATAATTGGAACGTAGCCCCCTGGCCATGCTGACTGTTGGCCGTAATTGCTCCACCATGATTGGCCGCTACCTTCTCGCAGATGGCCAGACCAATGCCCGTTCCGGCAAATTCACTCTTATTATGCAGTCGCTGGAATACCTGAAATATCCGGTCAACATATTTTTGCTCGAAACCAATTCCATTGTCCGATATGTTAATACAAAAGTAATTTCTGGAAGCACGGGTAGGTTTTACAGAAGAGGGTAGTTCGATAGCCGTTACGACTTGACAGCTAATTTGAATCAGAGGTGGAACGGGGTCGCCGAACCGATCCGACCGGCGAAAC
>JANXVQ010000572.1 GCA_025351545.1 Spirosoma sp. | reverse complement strand
GCCCCGCCGACACACTCGCGTCAGCAATAGCGTCGGCGGGGCCGCCCGTCGGGTTTGAGAACCCGACACCACACAACTGACACATACACCCAATAAGGTGAAATTTATTTTACTTCCACTAAACTGGGCAGTCCCCATCGTTGCGCCACATTAAGGGTGTAATGCAAAAATGCCCGTACTGTCCGCTCGTAGACTTCGTGACCATTGAAATGGCCATTTTCATCCAGATTCTGATCCGTTTCGTGTGACTCATACAGTTTCGGCGATACAATAGAATAGCTATTGGTGAAACTGATAATCTTATTTACAACTGTTGTCATATCCAGGGCTGGTTGGCGGCCACCCCGGCCATTCGAGATGCCCGCCATCGCGAATACTTTGTTATCGAACAGGTGTTTGAAGGCTGGGCCACCCAACTGATGAATGGTATTTGTAGCCTGTGGAGGGGCTGTCCAGTTGTATTCGGGCATAGCAAACAGCACCAGATCGGCGGCTTCCCAGGCACTTATTAACTCCTCCTGGAAGGGCGTCAGGGCATCTTTTTGCACAGAACCCTGACCAACCAACGGAATGTCGTAGTCCTCAAACGTTACTATCGAGACCTCATGCTGACCCTCTTCGGCCAGAATGTGTCGGAGGTAGCTGACAAAGCGCAGCGAGTTGCTGTTTTTGCGCGATGAGGTAGAAATCAGCGTAATTTTCATTTGTATGAAAGTCAATCAATATGCTTAGGAAACTCTGCTATAGGGTCTTTAGTTTCCAAAAAAAGGAGTCGTTGCAACGATTGCGGAATAGGATGGGTCTATTCTGTACAACTACATCATTGACCTATTCTTATGCCGATGAAACTATTACTTGGGTTACTGTTGCTCGCGGGGGGCACCTACGCGCAAACACCCGCAAAAGCTATTCGTCTGGATTCGATACCGGCGGGAAAAATCGCCCCAATTCTCCCGCCCGATTTGATGCCCAATGTCCGCCCTGATAATTCGTTTTACCGGGACCATCGTGATCCTGAAAATGTGGTTCGGGCCACACTGGATAACATGCCTGTGAAAGTGCCCGATTCATCCACAAATTACACTATGCTACGATCATTTGGCCAACCCATAAAGCCAAACGAGCCACCAACTCAGCGCTTTAAGTTCATGCCGCCGGTCGTACCCAAAAAGCCCTGATTTAGCTTACACCAATGCCTGGGCCAGATCGGAAATTAAATCCTCACTGTGTTCCAGACCAACCGAAATACGAAGCAGGTTGCTGGGCGTTGACGAGTTAGCTCCTTCAACACTGACCCGGTGTTCAATCAAACTCTCGACACCCCCGAGACTGGTGGCTCGCGTAAATAAGTTTAGTTTGCCAATAAACCGTATGGCTTCGTCGGCTCCGCCCTTAACCTGCACCGATAACATAGCCCCCGGCCCGTTCATTTGTTGATGAATAATTGCCCGGTCGGGATGGCTCGATAAGCCGGGATAATGTACTTTCTCAACGGCTGGATGACCGTCCAGAAATTCGGCAATGGCCTGTGCAGTAACGCTTTGTGCCCGTACCCGAACGCCAAGCGTTTTAATGCCCCGGCTCACTAACCAGCAATCGAAAGGCGACGGAACAGCGCCCGATAAACCCTGCAACAAACGAACGCGTTGCGTAAATTCATTATCGTGCCTGAATACCAAGGCCCCGCCCAATACGTCGGAATGACCGCTGAGGTATTTAGTCGTAGAGTGCATGACCACATCACAATTGAAGTCGAGCGGGCGTTGAAGCACGGGAGTTGCCCAGGTATTATCGCATACGCAAATTGCCCCGGCTTCGTGCGCTAATTGGCTCACCGTCAACAAGTCCGTTATGGTTAACATCGGATTCGATGGCGTTTCACACCAGACAACACGCGTATTTTCATGAAGAGACGACTGCACCGCATCAAGATCACTCATGTTTACGCGGGTGTATGTCAATCCCCAGGGATGAAATACTTGCTCAAGTAAGGCAGGTGTTCCGTGGTAGGCATCCGCCGACAACAACACATGATCGCCTGGACGCAGAGCCTGAAAAAGCGTCATTGTGGCCGCTTGCCCTGAACTGAAAGCCAGACCCGCGACTCCGCCTTCAAGCAGGGCGAGCGCCTTTTCCAGCGCTTCGCGGGTAGGGTTGTTAGGCCGGGCGTACATATAGTTTGCGGGCAACTCATTGGCTTCGTTGCGGGCAAACGTGGTCGACAAGTGGATAGCAGGAACCACTGCCCCGGTTATGGGGTCGGGCTGGTGGGTAGCGCGGAGAGCGAGGGTATCGAAATGCATAGAATGGTCGTTAGAGACTGAGTTGTGACAGATGTATAGTCGAAACAGACGGAAGCGTAAGAAAGTTGATGGATGGAATTTGTCTTAAATCTTTCTCTAAAACAGGAAGCGATATACGTCGGATAAGCCAACTAAATTCATTCTTCCGGCAAATATTTTCTCCGTTAAGTGCCAGAAGTAGCAAGCGGTCTGCTATTTTTAGGAATTCGTATGCAAGCATACTATAGGCCATGAATCAAACATATCAGTCTTTATCTTTCGAGCAGGCCAATGGTGTAATCACCGTTTCG
>JANXVQ010000533.1 GCA_025351545.1 Spirosoma sp. | reverse complement strand
ACGGATGGCTGCTCGGTTCTGATGTTTGGTGGAGGCATTAAGAAGGGATCTGTGTATGGCAAAACCGCCGATGAGCGCCCCTGCAAGACCATTGAAAACCCGGTACGTATCGAGGGAATTCACCAAACGATCTACCATGCGCTGGGAATTGAGCCGGACACACAGTATGAAGTAGAAAAACGGCCTTTCTATACTACACCCGATGGGAAAGGAAAACCCGTGATGGAGTTGTTTGCATAATGACAAACCTATAAGCCGGGCCGCCGTTGCGGCCTCGAAGACCTTATAAGTTTAAACCGCGCATTTCGATGAGACAACCATTCAATACGTTCGGCAGATTACGGTATCTGATCGCCATGATCGTTGGTTTTGTATGGGTTATTCAGGCCTGTACGAATCATTCATCAAACTTGGTTGATGAAGAAAATCTGCCGGATGTGGTCAGTTATAACTTCGATATCCGCCCCATTCTGTCGGATAAATGCTCGGCCTGCCACGGCCCGGATGCTAACAAACGGGAAGCGGGACTACGGCTCGATATGCCCGAAAGTGCGTTTAAAGCGCTGAAAGAACATCCCGGAGCGCACGCTCTCGTGGCCGGAAATCCCGAATTGTCGCAGGTGTTTTTGCGCATTTCGTCTCAGGATACATCGACGTTGATGCCGCCCGTTAACTCTGGTCTGAAATTATCTGTTCGCGAAATTAAGCTGATTGAAAAGTGGATTAAGCAGGGCGCTACGTATGAAAAGCACTGGGCGTTTGTTGCGCCCAAGAAATCCATTCTGCCTGCGATTAGCCAAAAAGACTGGCCAAAAAATGAGATTGATTATTTCATTTTGCAGAAACAGGAGCAGAAAGGAGTAAGTCCGAATGACGAAGCCGACAAAGAACGGCTATTGAAACGACTTAGTCTGGACCTGACCGGTTTGCCGCCAAGCCTGGCACTGATGGATCAATTCATGGCCGATAAGAGTGAAAAAGCCTACGGAAAAGTAGTTGATCAACTTTTGCAGAATCCGGCTTACGGCGAAAAAATGGCACTCCATTGGCTGGACTTGGCTCGCTACGCTGATTCGCACGGCTATCAGGACGATGGATACCGTACGCAGTGGCCCTGGCGCGACTGGGTGATTCATGCGTTCAACAAAAATCTGCATTACAACGATTTCGTGACTTGGCAGTTAGCAGGCGATTTTCTGTCCAGTCCCGCTGGTTGGGGTGGCCCCGGAACGCCCGACAAAGAACAACTGCTGGCTACGGGCTTCAATCGAAATCATAAAATAACGGAAGAAGGGGGCGTTATTCCGGAAGAATACCGGATGATGTACGTAACGGACCGGACGGATTTATTCGGGAAAGGCTTGCTGGGCGTTACGATGGAATGCGCCCACTGTCACGATCATAAATACGATCCGTTCTCGCAAAAAGAATATTACAAGCTCTTCGCGTTTTTCAACAACGTAAAGGAAATCGGTATCGAGTCGGTAATTGGCGGACCCGATACGTATGCCAAAAAACCGTTGATGGAAATCTGCGACGAGGACGTAAAGGATATTTTATCGTTCGTCAATAAGCTGGATACCAATAAATTGATTGTTTCTGTGATGGGTGATTTAGATACCACTCGAAAAACATTTGTGCTGAAACGTGGCGTTTACGACGCGCCCGGCGACGAAGTGCAACCCGGTACGCCAAACGCTATTTTACCCTTTAAGGCGAGCTATCCTAAAAACCGGTTAGGACTGGCCAAGTGGATGTTCGACAGACAGAATCCGCTAACGGCGAGGGTCTACGTCAACCAGTTATGGCAGGAATTTTTCGGGAAAGGCATCGTAAAAACTCCCGGCGACTTTGGTATGCAGGGTGAACTGCCATCGCATCCCGAATTGCTGGATTGGCTGGCGGTCGATTTTATGGATCACGGCTGGGACATTAAACGACTGGTTAAGCAGATGGTCACCTCCGCTACCTATCGGCAGTCGGCGGTGATCAGTCCAGAAAAATTACGAACTGATCCGGATAATAAATACCTGGCACGGGGTCCGCGTTATCGTATTGAGGCTGAGTTTATTAGAGACCTAGTGCTGAGTAGCAGCGGGCTGTTAAATCGAACGATTGGTGGCCCCAGTGTAAAACCTTATCAGCCACCGGGTTTGTGGGAAGGCGCTACATCGGGGCGCGGGCTGTTGTCTATGTATGTGCAGGATCACGGCGCAAAACTGTACCGCCGGGGCATGTATACCCTGATCAAGCGTACTGTTCCGCCGGCGTCAATGGCGATTTTTGATGCCAGCAACCGTGATCTCTGTGAAGTGAGACGATTGAAAACTAACACGCCGTTGCAGGCTTTGGTAATGCTCAACGACCCTGCCGTACTGGAAGCGTCGCGTGTGTTGGCCGCTAATCTACTCCGTGAAAACAATAGCATAACCGATAAAATCAACAAAGCTTTTCGCCTGATTGTAAGCCGAAAGCCGACTGAAAAGGAAACTAATGTATTGACTGCGTACTACGAAAAGGAGCTTGGCCAACTCAATAAGTTACGTGCCGAAAAAGCGCTGGCGGTTGGCGAATATCCCATTCCCCCGAAAATGGATAAGGTGAAAC
>JANXVQ010000531.1 GCA_025351545.1 Spirosoma sp. | reverse complement strand
TAAAGAAAACAGACTGATTTACAGCAGATTCCAGCAATTCATTAGTTACAGGGATTCTATTACCAACCCTGTTCATCTGTCATTCATAAGGAGTTGATACCGATACGTCCAATTCGTTGTCAGGAACCCGTCACCTATTCTTTCGTTTCAGAACAACTCGCTGTCCCGTTTGTCAAACCCGCCCAAAGGCCGTAATTTCGGGGCTTTATCAGTAGCGATTAAGCGACATGACCGAAGTAACAAAAGACTCCGACGAAAACAGCGCGGCTGACCGCAGCAACGCTGGCGGCTCCCTCAACTTTATTGAACAGATTGTAGAAGACGACCTGGCTTCTGGTAAGAACAATGGCCGAATCCATACACGTTTTCCGCCTGAACCGAATGGCTATCTGCATATCGGTCATGCAAAATCCATTTGCCTGAACTTCGGCCTGGCCGATAAATATGGTGGCCAGACTAATCTCCGTTTCGACGATACGAACCCCGTTACCGAAGACACTGAATACGTCGATTCGATCAAAAATGACGTACACTGGCTTGGCTTCGATTGGGAAAACGAATTTTACGCATCCGATTATTTCGACCAGATCTATCTGTTCGCTGAATCCCTGATTAAGAAAGGATTAGCGTATATTGACGACTCTACGGCGGAGGAAATTTCCGCTCAGAAAGGTACACCCACCGAACCGGGCCGGATGAGTCAATACCGCGACCGGAGTGTAGATGAAAGCCTTGATCTGTTCCGGCGCATGAAGGCAGGTGAATACCCCGACGGAGCAAAAGTGCTACGGGCAAAGGTGGATATGGCGTCGCCGAATATGCAATTGCGCGACCCGATTATCTACCGTATCAAGCACGCTCATCATCACCGCACGGGCGATACGTGGTGCATCTACCCGATGTACGATTTTGCCCACGGACAGTCAGATGCCATCGAGCATATTACCCATTCGCTTTGTACGCTGGAGTTTGAAGTACACCGGCCACTGTATGAGTGGTTTATTGACAAACTTGATATTTTCCCCTCTCGCCAAATTGAGTTTGCGCGGCTCAACCTGACGTATACCGTCATGAGCAAACGTAAGCTCAAGCAGTTGGTAGAAGAGGGCCATGTTAACGGTTGGAACGACCCCCGGATGCCAACCATTGCGGGTCTTCGTCGGCGCGGTTACACGCCCGCCAGCATTCGCGAATTTGCCGACCGCATTGGTATTGCCAAGCGCGATAACCTGATCGACGTAGGTTTGCTGGAATTCTGCCTTCGCGAAGAACTCAACAGAACAACCCATCGCGTGATGGCTGTTCTCGACGAAAAACCACTTAAACTCGTCATCACGAATTACGAGGCTGGCCGTGAAGAAATCATGCGAATCGAGAACAATCCCGAAGATCACGAAGCGGGCGAACGCAACGTGCCCTTTAGCCGTGAGGTGTATATTGAGCGGGACGATTTCCTGGAGAATCCACCAAAGAAATTCTTCCGGCTGTTTCCGGGCGGCATGGTGCGACTGAAAGGCGCGTACATTATAAAATGTGATGAAGTTGTGAAAGACAACGCGGGTGAGATTATCGAACTGCGCTGCTCCTACATTCCCGAAAGTCGAAGTGGTTCCGATACGTCGGGCATCAACGTGAAAGGCACGATTCACTGGGTTTCGGTGCCTCACGCGGTAGAAGCCGAAGTACGTCTTTACGATCGGCTTTTCTCGGTCGAGAACCCAGCCGCCGACGAGCGGGATTTCAAAGAGTTACTGAATCCAAATTCCCTGTCTACGGTACGGGCGTTTGTCGAACCATCGTTGATTGAATCGGCTCGTACCGGGGCATTAACCAACGTTCAGTTTATGCGCAAAGGATACTTCATCCTCGATCAGGATTCCACAACCGAGCGGCCCGTTTTCAACCGAACCGTAACGTTAAAAGACGCGTGGGCGAAGGAGTTGAAGAAGGGGTAAAACTTGGAAGGAATATTTATCAGTTATTTATGTTATACTCAACATAAATAACTGATTTTCATTATTAACGTATTACCTTAAATATCATGGCGGTTAATAATTTATTAGACACCAGCACGGTAAGTTTCAGTGATATTATTGGTAACGGTAAAATATATCAGGTACCAACATACCAAAGAGATTATTCATGGAAAGAAGACCATTGGTAGGACTTATGGAGTGATATAACATCGAAGCTGTTTAAACTTTCGGTTTTCGGTTGATTTTTCGTAGGAAAATGACCGAGAATGCGATAAAATGTAGACTCACCCAATTTTTTACGGAAAATTCAAAGCGGACCAAAAGAGCCTTAAAGCCGTCGATCCAAGCATT
>JANXVQ010001002.1 GCA_025351545.1 Spirosoma sp. | reverse complement strand
TCACGTATGGCGGCAATGATTATGCGCTCCCCAAGCCGTTCCTGATTATTGCGACACAAAATCCTATCGAACAAGCGGGCACCTATCCGTTGCCCGAAGCCCAATTAGACCGTTTTCTGCTATACATCAAACTTAGCTATCCATCGGAGCGTGAGGTGCTTGACGTCTTGAAAAGTACAACGGGAACGGCCCGACCTGAACTGCACACGATACTTACTGACAAGGAAATCCTTCAGCTACAAACGCTAACGCGGCAGGTACACATCAGCGACGAACTGATTGACTACATCAACCGGCTCGTGCGGGCATCGCGCCCGGATGGTTCTCCATCGGCCTTTGTCAAGCAATGGGGCGAGTGGGGAGCCGGGCCACGCGCCGGGCAGGCACTGGTATTGTGTTCCAAAGCCAGAGCCGTATTGAACGAGCGCTTCTCTGTCATTCCCGACGACATTCAGGCATTGGCTTACCCTATATTACGCCATCGAATTGCACTCAACTTCCGCGCTGAAGCCGAAGGAATAACTACAGATCAGGTAATTGCCGAGTTGATAAAAACTGTAAAATAAGTTTACACATCCACTGACACTGCAACGGTCAACGACAAGGAGCAAAACCTTGTTAGTCCCGGCGTTCCCGCTGTCGCTGTACACGATTTATATGACTACGCTAACGACTGACCTAATCAAACTCAACAATCTGCAACTAGCCAGCAAATTGGTTAGCGATGAGTTGTTGCTGGGTATTCAAACCAGTCGGCGGTCGGGTATTGGGACAGAATTTGAGCAGTTTCGACATTATACGCCGGGCGACGACCCGAAGCGAATTGACTGGAAACTCTTCGCCAAAACGGGAAACTATTTGGTTCGGGAGTCGGCCACGGAAAGTAATCAGCAAGTTCGGCTATTGATCGACTTGTCGGGCTCCATGAACTACACCGAAGCGGGCGTTAGCCGATTACAATATGCTAAGATTCTGCTGGCCTCGCTGGCCTATCTGAGCAATCGGCAGAGCGATCAACTGAGTTTGTATTCGTTGCAAAATGGCACGGTTCAGGCATTGGTTCCGGCTGGCAAACAGGCGTTTCAAAAAATAGTGTCTATCCTCGATACCACTCTGGCAGCGGGTGCCTGGGAAAATCAGCGTGCCTCCGTACCCGAATTTAGCCGTAAGCAGGCCGAGATGCTCATCATCGCATCCGATTTTCTGCAAGTAGATGATGAGTGGGTTAAGCTGATTCAGAACGTGGCCGGCCCACGCCGACAAATCGTTATTTTCCAGTTGTTGGGCGATGAAGAAATCAATTTCTCGATAAACGGTTTTTACCGATTTCAGGACCTGGAAACGGGCAAAGAGATCGAATTACAGGCCGACGCCATTCGGGATACCGTTCGGCAACGCTCATCGGCCTACCTAACGAAACTGGACGAAAGTCTGCGTATTCCGCATGTCCGGCTGATTCGCACCCGGTTGAGCGATCCAATAGCCCTTGTTTTAAAACAGTTTTTAACCAGTTAATATGCAGTTTATTGAGCCGTATTTGCTGTGGGGCGTGCTAACCGTCTCGATTCCGGTGGCGATTCATTTCTGGCACCAGAAGCAGGGAAAACTATTGCCCTGGGCGGCTACTCAATGGCTCATCGAGAAGCAACAGCAACAGAGTCATGGCCTTCGACTCGACAATATTCTCCTGCTCATTATTCGTTGCTTGCTGTTGATATTACTGGCCATCTTGCTCGCTCAACCTATCCTGAACTGGTTTACCAAAACACCAATTATTCAGAAAGTGCATTTGGTACAGCCCAACACGGCCGTTTCCAATAACTTTAAGTTTGAATTAACAGACGCGCTAAAAAAGGGCGAGCGGGTTATTTGGGCAACTGACAAGGCAGAGCTCATAACGGAACAACTTTCGTTGCCTCAAACACCAACGCCATTCAATTCGTTAGGGCTACAAACGGCGATCAATAAACTGGACGGAAAGAATACTGAACTTCATCTGTATTTTGTTAATAATCAGTCGTTAGCGAACACGTCAACGATCACGGTTCCGGCACGATTTCGGTTACACCCCCTAGTTGATTCGGTTCCCCAACTCCGCCCATATCTGGTTGTAAAAAACGCCCGAAAGCTTTTCATCAATCGGGCGGGTAAGTTAGTTAGCGTTCCGGTTCTTGATCCAACTCTAAAATTTGCTTCGGCACCCGCGCATTCCGGGCCTATGCCTGTGTTGATCAAGTACAAAAACGGGCGGGAGCAACAGACCGTAAAAGCCGCCCTCGAAGCGCTGACAGATGTGTACGCACTCGATCTAGCGATTGACGAAAAGCCCGCGCTAAATCGTACCTATTCGTGGGTATTGACCGACCAGCCACCCGAAAAGCCGTCAGCCCAAACGCTTTACATTGTTTCGGGAGTAGAGCAATCGGCAAGGCCGGTTAACGTAATTTTTACGAATGAACCGCTGACGCCCCAAACATCGGAACTGGTTTCAATACCCACGAATAGGTACGATTTAGCGCGGGCTTTTCGTCAATCGCTAGATCGAG
>JANXVQ010000443.1 GCA_025351545.1 Spirosoma sp. | reverse complement strand
ATGAACTGCGCCGGGTTTTAACCCGGCGAGAATGAAAAGAAATACCGACGGTTATTCAAGACAACTCGATTAACCCAGTGTTGCGTAACATCAATGAGTAAGTAGCAAAGCAAATACCTTCCTATTCTAAACCTTCCTTATCATCATGAAGATTACGGAGACCACTCACCCTGACGATTCACGTAGAAACTTTATCCGGCAAACCGTCACCGGTGCCGCAGTCTTATCGGTGGGTGGAATTTTGCCCGGCTTCAGTGCCAAAAGCTACGCTCGTATTCTGGGAGCTAATGAAAAAGTACGGGTAGGCATGATGGGAGTTAATAGCCGTGGCTTGGCCCTGGCAAGCAATTTTGCCCTCCAACCGAATTGCGAAGTAATCTCCGTATCGGATGTTGATATGCGAGCCGCCGAGAAGTGTCTGGCTATAGTTGACGGTATTCAAAAATCGAAGCCTAAAAACCAGCCTGATTTCCGGAAAGCACTGGAAGACAAAGACCTGGATGCGCTGATCATTGCCGCCCCCGACCATTGGCACGCTCCGGCCGCGATACTGGCATCAAAAGCCGGAAAACATGTTTATCTCGAAAAGCCGTGCAGCCACAACCCACACGAAGGGGAACTGCTGCTGGAAGCCGCCCGGAAATACAAAAACGTTATCCAGATGGGCAACCAGCGCCGGTCGTGGCCTAACGTAGCGCGGGGTATTCGGGAAGTACAGGAAGGCGTTATTGGTCGGCCGTATTTTGCCAAAGGCTGGTATACCAACAACCGGGCCTCTATTGGAATTGGCAAAGAAGGGGCGGCTCCCGACTGGCTGAATTATGATTTGTGGCAGGGACCAGCTCCCCGACGCGCCTACAAAGACAACCTTCTTCATTATAACTGGCACTGGTTTTGGCATTGGGGCACCGGCGAAGCGCTTAACAACGGCACTCACATGCTCGACCTGATGCGCTGGGGTATGGGCGTCGATTTTCCAACCAAAGTGACCTCATCAGGTGGCCGATATCGGTACAAAGACGATTGGCAAACGCCGGATACCCAGGTGATTAATCTGGAGTTCGCCAACAACACGGCCATGACGTGGGAGGGCAGAAGCTGCAACGGACGTACCGTTGAAGGCAATAGTGTAGGCGTCATGTTTTATGGTGAATCCGGCTCACTCCTGATCGAATCCGGCAACGCCTATAAAATCTTTGACCTGGAAAATAAACTGGTTAAAGAGGTTAAAAACGATCTTCAGATTGACCCTCGTAACAAAATGGACCCATCGCAGGCACTGGATGCTATCCACATTCAGAACTTCTTCGACGGCATAAAAAAGGGAACGGCTCTGGCTTCCGATATTGTCGGTGGGCATAAAAGTACACTCCTTTGCCAGTTGGGAAATATCGCACTGCGTTCGGGCGGTATGCTCACGATTGACCCATCTAACGGGCATATCAAAAACAATAAAGAAGCCGAAAAGCTCTGGAAACGGGAGTACCAGAAAGGCTGGGAGCCAACAGTTTAACTGCCTGACTATCTACTTAATCAGAACGGCGTGCCAATAAAATATCGGCTACAAAAATGGGACTTCTGAAGATCATCAACGGGACGCTTATAACACCTTATCGCTACATTCGGGCTGGCACGGTCGTCATGCAGGACGGCGTTATTCTGGGTGTTCATGAGCGGGATGTGGATGTGCCGGACGCAACCACACTAAATGCTGGTGGTCAGTATGTTGCCCCCGGATTTATTGATATTCATGTGCATGGGGGCGGTGGTCACGACTTTATGGATGGAACAGAAGAAGCGTTCCTGAAAATTGCCGAATTGCACGCCCGCTACGGTACTACGGCCCTGGTGCCAACTACTCTGACAGCCGAAAAAGAAGATCTTCTGCAAACGCTGGATGTGTATGAACGGGCCAATCTGAAAAATAGCCGGGGTGCTACATTTCTGGGTATCCACCTGGAGGGGCCGTACTTCGCCCAGAGTCAGCGGGGGGCGCAGGACCCGAGGTATATCCGCAATCCTGATCCGAAAGAGTACGAGGAAATACTTGCTTATTCGCCGTCGATTGTGCGGTGGAGTGCCGCGCCGGAGTTGCCCGGCGCGATTCCATTTGGTCGCCGATTGCGTGAAAAGGGTATTCTGGCTGCCGTAGCGCATACCGATGCCATTTACGAAGATGTGTTACTCGCCTATGAGAATGGTTATTCTCTGGCTACTCACCTGTATTCGGCTATGTCGGGGGTAACGCGCCGGAATGCTTTTCGTTATGCCGGCGTCATTGAAAGCGCCTTTTTGCTGGATATGGATGTTGAAATTATTGCCGATGGTGTTCATCTGCCAGCGCCTTTGCTCAAACTGGTTTATAAAATTAAAGGGGCCGACCGGACAGCGTTAATTACCGATGCTATGCGAGCCGCCGGTATGCCGGAAGGCGTTAGCACGCTGGGGTCGCTGAAAAATGGACTAACCGTTATTGTTGAAGATGGCGTCGCGAAATTGCCTGATCGAACAGCGTTTGCCGGGAGTGTAGCGACGACCAATCAACTCGTCAGGAATATGGTACAAATGGCCGATGTATCGCTGCTGGATGCCGTCCGAATGGCCAGTACGACTCCCGCGCGGATTATGGGCGTTGATTCCCGTAAAGGTGTACTAGCGCCGGGAAAGGACGCTGACCTGGTGATTTTCGATGAAAACATAACCATCGATACCACGATTATTAACGGGAAAATTGTTTATTCAAAGATGACCACAAACCTATAAGGTTTTTGAAACCTTATAGGTTTAGAACGATACACTACGATGGAGCCAATGATTGAGCAAGTTGATAAACTACAAGTACGTGTGTTTGATACCCGGCAGCAAATGGGCATTGCCGCAGGGAGAGACATTGCGGCTAAAATAAGTGAGTTATTACAGGAAAAAGAAATCCTTCGAATTGTGTTTGCTGCGGCTCCTTCCCAAAATGAAATGCTGGATTTCCTGGCCACCGCTGAAGGCATTGACTGGTCGAGGATTGATGTGTTTCACATGGATGAATATGTTGGACTAGCCCCGGATGCCCCGCAGCGGTTCGCTCATTTTCTGACCACTAAACTATTTGCGAAAGTAAAGCCTCGTACTGTTTATTTAATTGACGATTCAAAAGGGGCTGCTGCGGCCTGTGAACAGTATAAATATCTGCTCGATCAAGGTCAGATTGACATTGTCTGTCTGGGTATCGGGGAGAATGGCCACCTGGCATTCAACGACCCGCCCGTCGCCGATTTTGATGATCCAGCCGTAATAAAACGGGTGCAACTGGATGCGGTATGCCGCCAGCAACAAGTCAACGATGGTTGCTTTCCATCTTTAAACGATGTGCCGGAAGAGGCTTTGACTCTAACCATTCCAACCTTGCTTTCCGGCCATTATCTGTTTTGTGTAGTGCCGGGGAAAACGAAGAATCATGCCATGAAAACGATGCTGACGGGCCCCATTACAACAGATTGTCCGGCTTCTATTCTCCGCCATCATCCCAATTGCACACTGTATGTAGATCGGGATTCTTACGGAAGACAATAGAACCAAACATGATAACTACCGACTTAATAAGCAACGATATCAAGCGAAACACAACGGGTTCCATCGTGATTGTGGGCATCATGTTTTTTGTTTTTGGCTTCGTCACCTGGATCAACTCCATCCTGATTCCTTATTTCAAAATAGCCTGCGAACTAACTCATTTTCAGTCTTATCTGGTTGCCTTCGCTTTCTATATTTCTTATCTGGTCATGTCGATGCCCGCATCGTTACTGCTGAAAAAAGTAGGCTTCAAACGAGGTATGATGATCGGTTTTTTTATCATGTCGGCGGGGGCGTTGCTGTTTGTTCCGGCGGCTTTGATCCGAACGTACAGCCTGTTTCTGGCGGGTCTTTTTACAATTGGCACCGGACTGGCAGTTCTCCAAACAGCATCGAACCCGTACGTTACAATTTTAGGTCCGATTGAGCGGGCGGCCCAACGCTTTAGCATCATGGGTATTTGTAACAAAACGGCGGGTATCGTTGCGCCCCTGCTGTTTGCGGCCGTAATCCTGAGAACCTCTGACACCGAGTTATTTAAGCAATTGCCTCTTATGGCTCCCGGCGACCGGAGCGTGGCACTGGACGAACTAATCAGGCGGGTAATTGTACCGTATGCCTGCGTAAGTGTGGTGCTATTTGGTTTGGGCTTATTTATCCGTTTTTCAGCCCTGCCCGACATCAATACCGAGCACGAAAGTGATGAACTAGTCGTCGCCAATTCCGATAAAACCAGCGTCTTGCAGTTCCCGCACCTGGTATTGGGTGCGCTGGCCATCTTTTTTCACGTTGGGTCGCAGGTGATAGCCATTGATACCGTCATCGGTTACGCTGGTTCGATGGGCATTTCGTTACTGGACGCGAAAGGATTTCCGGCTTATATTCTATTTGCCACCATCTGCGGTTACATTATCGGCATCGTCATCATTCCCCGGTTTATACGGCAGGTCAACGCGCTTCGCATTTGCACGGGACTGGGCTTGTTATTGAGTCTGAGTATTCTCTTTTCACACGGAAACGTAACGCTGTTCGGCCACCGTTCCGATCTCTCACTTTGGTTTCTGGTCAGTTTAGGCTTGCCTAATTCGCTGGTGTGGGCCGGGATCTGGCCGCTGGCCTTGGCCCGATTAGGCCGTTTTACCAAAGCTGGCGGCTCGCTGATGATCATGGGCCTTTGCGGTAACGCTATTATGCCGCTGGTATACGGTTATTTTGCAGATAGTTTCTCCCTACGTCAAGCTTACTGGATACTCATTCCCTGCTATCTCTATCTGGTTTTTTACGCAGTTTACGGGCATACGATAAGACGCTGGCGATGAAGACAATACAGGCGGATTTGGGTAAATATTGAGCGAAATGAGGATGATAATAAGTTGATCGGAATGGGCTCCCTTTACCGCGTCTATTTTATCGGGTGAAGGCCGAAAATTTCTCAACAATCTCGAAAAATAGATAGGCGATTATGAACGCAAAGCGATATTTATCAGAGTCTTAATTAGATTGAGAGGTCATGCAGCAACAGCATGGTAAGTAGCAATGTGAACTGATAAACTTTATCTGATTGACAGTCCCATGCCCGACTCGTACTTATTTTTCGGGTGCATTCAACTCGTAATCCCAATGACAATGTCTCCTATTGATAGAAAAACATTCCTGAAAGATATTTCCCTGTTGGCCGGAGTTGCCATTGTTTCGGGACCGGCTTTTGCTATTGACCCTTTGCGGGAAAAATCGTCGGTCAAACTGGGGTTTGTTACCTATTTGTGGGGGAAGGACTGGGATTTGCCCACCCTGATTAAAAACTGTGCGGATACAAACATACGCGGTGTGGAACTGCGCGTAGAACACGCCCATAACGTAATGCCCGAATTGAATGCGGCACAACGTCTGGAGGTTAAAAAGAGATTTGCCGACAGCCCGGTTCAATTGGTTGGACTGGGTACAAACCAGCAATTTGATTTTGTAGATCAGGGCCAGTTAAAGGCGTCGATTGAACGGACAAAAGAATTCATCCGATTGAGTGCTGATGTGGGCGGATCGGGCGTGAAAGTGAAACCCAACGCCCTTCATAAAGAGGTGCCTACCGAAAAAACAATCACCCAAATTGGCGAATCCCTGAATGAAATTGCCCGCTATGGCGCTGAACTGGGGCAGCAGATCAGACTGGAAGTTCACGGCGAAGAAACCCAGGAGCTTCCCATGACGAAACGGATTATGGAGGTGGCTACCCATCCAAATGCCACCATTTGCTGGAATTGCAATCCACAGGACTTGAATGGCAAGGGTTTCGAATCTAACTTTAACTTAGTTAAAGATCGGTTTGGCGCTACCTGCCATGTCCGCGAACTCGACCGAACAGACTATCCCTACCAGGCCCTTCTGGCCAATCTGGTAAAAATGAATTACAGCGGTTGGGTACTCCTCGAATGTCATACCAATCCGGCCGATAAAGTCGCATCCATGAAAGAACAACGCGCCGTTTTTGATCGGATGATTGCTAAGGTTTAGTAGGGGAGTGGGTGGTTGCAGGGATTATGTTAGATGGCAGTTAAAAGTCAATCGAAAATGCGAAAACCATCCGGCAACTTCAGGAAGAACACGGCTCGTTTGAGAAATGGCTGGAACTGCATCATCCCCAAACAAAGGCCGAATGGGTGAAGCTGTTCAAAAAAATGTTTCGCTTCACCGGTGGTGAAATCGTCAACGAGTTCTTGATGAGCATTGGCTACCTACCCGGTGCCCACTCCACCGACTGTGCTATTTATTCCAATGTGATGGAAGCCAAACCATTATGGATGAGGGAGGTAGATTCCATCAACGTTAAGGCTGATTCATAGATTTATACTCCCTCTATCGACGCTTGGCTAGTACGGTCTGTACGCTTGTCCATTCTATGCCTGAGTAGCGGTTGTTATTGAGCGGTTCGTTTTGGGTGCTGAACATGCTGTGCATATATTGACCTCGTTGCCAGTCAGGATAAACTTCCTGCTCACCTTCGGGATGCGCAGCCCGTTCCCGTTTGTTATAAGCGGCCAGTCCATCACGACTGCCCATGCGGACCAACTCAAAGGGTTCTTTTGCCACTTCTTCGGCTACGGTTTTCAGCTCGCTGGCACTGATTTGAAAACTGGCAATGCGTAAAATCCGTGGGGCAGATGGGTCCATTGCGGCTGCCGCCGTAAAGGCTGCGGTGTTGTCCATCGTCGTAAAATCCACTTTCCAGTCGGCGCTCTCCCAATAGCCGACGCGTTTCTTTTTAATATCGAGAAACGGAATGTTATAGGTCAATAACTCAGCGAAGGCGCCGTTGAGAATGGACGTTGCTGCGATGGCCGTCTTCGTATCAAGATGCTTATTAAACTCCCGGCGCAAATCGAAGTTGCGGTTATCACCGACGGGTAGTTTGGTGAAATCGCTCGAAAAATCGGACGGAATAAAGTGGGGTACACCGGCCGCAATAGCCGCGTCGAGCAAGTTAGATTGAGCGTCAACAATCACATCGCGCAAACCCTGTAACGCAGAAACAACGCAGGTGGCTCCCTCACACGCCCGGGTCAGTCCGGCAACATCTGATAGGTCAACCCGGATGACCTGCACTCCGCGTTGCTCAAGTGTTAACACTTTAGCGCTATCGGTGCCGGGGCGAACCAGGGCGCGTATACCAGCCCCTCGATCAAGCAACGCATTAATAATCCGGCCACCGAGATCACCCGTCCCACCAGCTACTACAATTGTCATTTTCATCTGATATATTCTGTAAAAATTTGTTGGACAACTACAGGTGAACAAATCTCAAACAGGGCGGCATCAGCTTCGTTTATCCTGATATGTTCGTAAAACCTGTTCCCGGATTAACTCAGTTCGCCCAATCCGTTCGCTGCTTAATCGGCTTTGATCTAAGTAGCTTTTCAGTCGGCCAACCGTGATGTGTAATTCCTGCGCTGCTTCTGGAAGGGTATAAAATAATGTCCCTTCGATGGCTCTGGGCATGACTCAATTTTATTGAATACTTCCTTTTATGTTCTACTAATATCCTGTTGAAGAAGTTTGTTCTATCTGACAGGCTCAATTAACTATGAAGGCGTGGTGTGGTGTCGGTTTCTCAAAATCGACACCACAC
>JANXVQ010000996.1 GCA_025351545.1 Spirosoma sp. | reverse complement strand
CGCAGGCATCACAAGATGCCGAGGTTATCATGCGTGTCGAAACAGCCCTGGCGAAGGCGCAAATGCCGCGTGTTGACCTCCGCGATCCATACAAAACATACAACAAACTGACCGTTGCCAGTTTTACTCAGCAGACTCCCGGCATTAATTGGGCCGACCAACTAGCTAAATATGGAGTTAAAGGGCAGGACACAGTCTTAGTCCAGAGTCCAGTCTTTTTCCGCTCGCTCGATAGTCTGGTTGCGGCTACGCCCATTGAAGACTTACGTACATACATGCGCTGGAACATTCTCAAAGGGGCGGCTCCTTATTTGAGTGATGCCTTTGTGAAGCAAAGCTTTGCGTTCTCAAAAGTATTGACCGGTCAAAAAGAGCAAACACCTCGCTGGCAGCGTATTAGCGGCCTGATTGACAACTCACTTGGCGACTTACTGGGCCAGCTTTATGTTCAGAGTTACTTTAAGCCTGAAGCCAAGCAGCGTATGTTGACACTGGTGGATAACCTCGAAGCTTCTTACAAAGAACACATCAAAAACCTCGACTGGATGAGCGAGGAAACCAAGAAAAAAGCCCTGACGAAGCTACTGGCGTTTAAACGTAAAATTGGTTATCCAGACAAGTGGAAAAATTATGATGGCGTTACCATCGATCGCAATGACTATTATGGCAATGTGAAGTCTGCCAGTAAGTGGTCGTACAATTATATGATCAATCGCCTTGGCAAACCCGTTGACAAAACTGAATGGGGGATGACCCCACCAACGGTAAACGCTTATTATAACCCCGTCAACAACGAAATTGCGTTCCCGGCGGCTATTCTACAATTCCCATTCTTTGATTTTGCAGCCGATGACGCCATCAATTACGGTGGAATAGGAGCCGTTATTGGTCATGAAATGACACATGGGTTCGATGACTCCGGTCGGCAATACGATGCAGATGGAACACTGCGCGATTGGTGGACAAAAACGGATACTGAGAATTTCAAGAAACGGGCCGACCAAGTAAAAGAGCAGTTTTTTGGCTTTAAAGTGTTAGATTCTATCAAAGTAAACGGGCAGCTAACCCTTGGCGAAAATCTGGCCGATCTTGGCGGACTAGCCATTTCGTATGATGCCTTCAAAAAGACAGCGCAAGGTAAATCGAGTGGTAAAAAAAGCTTGATTGACGGCTTTACCCCCGATCAGCGATTCTTTTTGTCATGGGCGCAGGTATGGCGGATTAATGTTCTGCCTGAGACTGAGGCTCAGTTAATTATGACTGATCCTCATGCACCCGGTTTATACCGTTGCAATGGTCCCCTGTCAAACATTAATGCGTGGTATCAGGCATTCAATGTTCAGCCTGGCAATAAGATGTACAAGAAGCCCGAAGAGCGGATTAAAGTCTGGTAAATTAACAGACTTAACCTGCGTTTGTGTGAAAATGGAATGTTGTAGTGGACTACTGGTGCCTTGCTGCCAGCCGTTACGACGTTCCATTTCCATACGACTTGGTATTATTTAACCCATTACTCATTGCCAGGTAATCCTAAACAGCACATTCATGCCTATGCGTCTTCTCGTTTTCACCTTGTTAGTAATCAGTCTTTCCTGTCAGACCAAGCCAAAACAGGAAGCGAAAACTACATCGACTACGGCTACTACAGTAGAGGACAGTGCGGCTATACTGGCTAAACGGCCTGGTCCCGATGCACCCCGGACGGCCGCCGATCGTTTGATAAGGGCTCTTTATTTTGAGCATAACAAAAAAGAAAACCCTATGCGGGAGACAAAAGATCGTGCGTTGATAGATCAATTTTTTGCAAAGCCAGTGGCTGATCTTATTTGGAATGACGTACAGAAAGCGTCAAGTCAAATAAATCGGTCGAAAATAAATTTGCTCTTCAATGCTCCCGACACGGCCATTAAAAAGACTTGGGTACTACCTGCTGTTATAGGTGGTTCAAGAGCAATTGTATACGTGACATTTGAGAATAAGGCTAAACCAGAAGAGGTTAGGGTTGATTTGAAGCAGGTGGCGGGGCGGTGGCGCATCACCGATATGCTATACCCTAATGGGAAGCTGCTCACCCATTTACTCCATTAATATTCACATTATGTAAATTATTTTTAAGTCATCTGTTGACAACATCGTAAAAACATGTAATTTTGCAACTCCAAACCGGAAACGGGGCGGAAAATGTTCTTTAACAGTGCTTTTGGGGAGTTTCCAGAGTGGCCAAATGGATCAGACTGTAAATCTGCTGGTGTACGCCTTCGGAGGTTCGAATCCTCCACTCCCCACAATAAATCTTTGCGGAAGTAGCTCAATTGGTAGAGCGATAGCCTTCCAAGCTA
>JANXVQ010000380.1 GCA_025351545.1 Spirosoma sp. | reverse complement strand
TTTTCGCTTGCTCCACAAAGTCGCCAATTTGTTCAACTGAAGGTGGCCGTTGAGTAAACTGCCGCACACTGTTTATCTGAATTAATTTAGCATGTAAATTTTGAGGAACGCGCTGAGCCAATTCTTTTACGGTATCAACACCCGCTTCTTCCATCAGATCACTATAAACGCGACCAATTCCTTTAATACGGGCTAAATCAGCCCGGTTAGCCAATTCCAGAATAGTCGTTGCATCAACACCACTTGCAGAAGACAGTGTTTTTCGGTTTACTGGTGTTTTAGAGGCTTCAAGCAGCGAATCTCCATCGCTTATACCTTGCCCTTTCAAGGCATTTAAAACAGCATCATTAATGCCGCGTAATTCTCCTAACGTAAGACTCATGTAAAAAAAGTTGGGTGTAAAACGTAGAACTCGACCCGACCTTCAGGCCGCACACTGCACTTTCAACGAACAAGGTACTTTCTTCGGGTATCATTCAAAAGAAATTTCTTTTGAATGGTAAAGCTTTCCGGATGCATTTCTGCGAACTCCCGCTGCCATTCAATATACCTGACGGGTTCGGCCTGCTGAAACTGGTCGGGACTAATTTTTTTCCGGGTTAAGTATTCATTAAACGTCATCGAGTATCCATATTATGTTAACTGAACCGGTAAATAATTTTTTTTCCATCTGCCTTATAAATGGGCATTATCCAACGAAATATGACAAACTGTCGGACAAATAACTACCTATTCCTCTACAAGTTAATGATGGAATAAATCGTGAGATTACCTCTATACAACCAATCAACTTTTACAAATGAATACGCAATTTGTGACATTTCCTGATGGAGATCCGCAACCGGCACAAGCATTGAAACAGGATGCTATTTTGCTTGATGCCTACTCGAATACGGTCGTAAATGTAGCTAAAAAAGTTAGCCCATCGGTCGTGCAGATTAAGGTACGCAATCAATCATCCGAATCAACACGCGATCGCCGAACATCCCCACAACGCCGTTAGACCAATCGAGGCAATGCCGACGGTGGCTCTTGACAATCTATGCCAATGGTCTCAAAGTGATTCGCTTTGCCGACTCAGAAAATCTACCAGCTGGGCAGATTGCGATTGGTAATCAATACGGGTTCCAGTATTTATTCACGGCGGGCGTCGTCAACGCATTGGGTCGAATGCTCATTCTCCAGGTAAAATAAGCGGGTGGAACCGGAGACCTTTTACCCGGTTAAACTCCAGCGATGGAGCCGGGATTTTAAAAAACTGCGCTGTACCAACAAACCGTTGTAATGAAGGCGAAAAAGTGCCAATGCGCGATAAATCGGCATCAGGTGAAATAAAGAACTGACGGTATCGCTCAAATTTTACCACCTTCCCATTTTCATCAACTACGGGTGGGTTTTCGTGTCCGCCAATCATACCGCTGCCACTGTAGCCCAAATCCAGATTTAGCCAGCGCGGGAATGACGGCCCCACAGGCAGCACGGAGGCCAGATTGACCGATAGCCAATACTGTTGCCCATTATAATCTTTTAGCATCTGAACGCCCGTCGTTTTTCCGAGTACGTTGGGACGATAGGGTGGAAAGATCGTTTTCCGAAAGCCATATTTCATACTGACCACTTGCTGTCCCGATCCGTACTGCTGTCCCACAAATAAGGCGGTTCCGGCAACATTAGCAAACATATCGCCTTTAGAAAATCCCCATCCTTCGGAGTGGCCATCATAAATTTCGAGGGTCGTCTGGAATAGTAAGGCCAGCAAACCGCCCGTCAGGATGCTGGCTCGCTCGTCAACGCCACTCCAGCGCATCAGTTCATACCCTCCCCGACTCATGCAGTAGGCTGTTGCGGCATGGCCAACTTTATCCATCTGGAGCCATTCTGTGTTATCATTGAAGGAATGAAACGGGACTTTTTTCTTATACCACTGTTTGCGCAGCATGAGCAGCGAAATGGTATAAAAAGCCGCTGTACCCACCAATACGCCAATAAACCGCCCCTGGTTAATACCCGACGGATCGGGTGTAACCGGTGAGATGGGCAAGGGTTGAGCCTGAACAGACTGACTAAGCAGAATTATACAAAGACAAAGCAGTACTATGGCCCGAACTCGATATATCATGGACCAAAAGTACCCAGAAAATCAGTTCATCGGCCCTGACAGTTTACCCGCAACAATTGTGTATCGCGTAACTTGTGTTCAAATTACATTCATTAAGTAGTCATGAACCTTGTCCCTTCTCCACCCCTCACCCGCGCTCAGGAATCGCGTGTTGCTATTGAGAACCAGGAATTTATGGCCTGGTTGGTGATCCACAACGCGTTGAACAAGACGGTCTGGTTTATGTGATGGATCCGGCTCCCGAAAGGCATTAAAGCCTGTCGGGCTATTTCCCTGGCATCGCGCGAGGGGTACTGCCGACAATTGTCCTTTGGAAAATGACTTCACAATTACGGCGAAATGTTTGGGGAAAGTATTGAGAAATGGGTAATTGACCAGCTTCTTAAAAGCGAATCGCCCAACTTTATCAGAAAAAAGTGGAACAACCAACCCATCAATTTTGTAACTGTATACGAATACATACCGGCCTATTTATATCATGGCGAAAAGCAAAAAATCTACTACCAAAGGCCCCGATGTTATACTAATCGGAGCTGGAATCATGAGTGCCACATTAGGCGTGTTGCTGAAAGAACTGCAACCCGACATTACGATTGACATTTACGAACGCCTGGACAGCGCGGCTGCCGAAAGTTCGGATGCGTGGAATAACGCGGGAACCGGCCACTCGGCTTTCTGCGAACTCAACTACACGCCCGAACAGGAAGACGGTACAATTGACCCGTCGAAGGCCGTTAAAATTGCAGAGTCGTTCGAGTTATCGAAGCAATTCTGGTCTTTTCTTATCCATCAGGGCTTTCTGCACGATGCACCCAATTTTATCCGGTCTATTCCGCACATGAGTTTTGTGTGGGGCGAGAGCAATGTAACATATCTCCGCAAGCGGTATGATGCCCTTCAGAAGAACTACCTGTTTCACGGAATGCAATATTCCGAAGAACCGGCCCGACTAACCCACTGGATGCCGTTGGTCATGCAGGACCGCGACCCAGCACAACCGGTAGCCGCAACACGAATGGATATTGGTACGGATGTGAATTTCGGAGTGCTAACCCGATCGATGTTCCGCCGGTTATATGATATGCCGGGTGTCCATTTACATTTTGCTCATGAGGTACGTGATCTGTGGCGCTCTAAAAGCCTGGGAGGATGGAAATTGCGGGTCGAGAACGTGACCACAAATCAAGTCCGCGATGTTCAGACCCAATTCATTTTCATTGGTGCCGGTGGTGGTTCGCTGCGATTACTCGAAAAGTCTGACATTCCCGAAAGTCGCGGATTTGGGGGCTTCCCCGTAAGCGGCCAATGGCTTAAATGTGTTAATCCCGACATTATTGAACAGCACCAGGCGAAAGTATACGGCAAAGCATCGGTGGGAGCGCCACCCATGTCGGTGCCGCATCTGGATACCCGGGTGATTGATGGCAAACGTGAATTACTGTTTGGGCCCTACGCCGGATTTTCGACTAAATTCCTAAAAAGCGGTTCGTACATGGACCTTCCAAAATCCATCCAGCTAAGCAATATGGCTCCTATGCTGATGGCTGGTCTGCACAATGTTTCCCTGACAAAATACCTGATTCAGCAGGTTATGCAATCGCCCGACGATCGCTTAAACGCCTTGCGGGAATATTATCCCGACGCTCAAATGGACGATTGGGAGTTAGAAATTGCCGGTCAGCGGGTACAGGTCATCAAGAAAGATGATGAAGAAGGCGGTGTGTTGGAATTCGGCACCGAAGTGGTCAGCGCGGCCGATGGCAGCATTGCGGCTCTGTTAGGTGCCTCGCCGGGTGCCTCAACTGCCGTTTCCATTATGCTCGATCTGCTCAAACGCTGTTTCCCGGAGCAACTTGCCACGGAAGCCTGGCAGCAGAAACTCACAGAAATGATTCCAAGCTACGGCCAGATTTTGGCTGACAATCCAGAATTAGGGCAAGCCCTCCGCAAGCAAACAAACGAAGTGCTTGGGTTGGGCACCTATGAATATACGACCAGCGAAGAGAGATAAAACAGTGATAAAATGATTCAGAAAAGTCCTCTAATACTATTTGTATTAGAGGACTTTTCTATGATAAACGAGGTTTACTCCAGTAAGATTTATTTGACTTGAACCTTTTTTTTATTGCGATTGAGACGCTTTATTAATTTGTGCTAACACTTCTCTATGTCGTTTCTCATTTTTCCCATTGACATAAGACATACAAGCCCAAATAGCCGCTGGCAACCAGCCAATCAGCGTAATTTGGAGTATCAGGCAAACTATGCCCTGAATTATTTTACCCCGAATAAAGAAGGAGAGACAAGGGAAAACTATAGCTAATAAAATCATAGTGGTTTGGGTCTAGAAATTTTAATTACTGTTTCTTAAAATCGGCTACGTTGCCGTATAATGTGAGTAAGTAATTACCGTTGCTTGTACTATAATAAGGAACTACAGCAACTCGGTATGTACCTTTGTCCAGTGTTAAAAAGTCATACGCAATGCCATTAGATAAAATATAATCTATACGAGTACCAGAAGGCCCATAGATAGAAATAGCTGAGGCACCCACAGGGCTATTAATAGCTAAGTCAACGGGGGAGTTGTCTTCTGTTACTGTAAACTGATAATTATTTGTTTGATCCGCTTTATAAGAGCCAGACATAGTAGCTCGCTGAAAGGAAATCCGCTGTAAGTTCTTAACATTACCTACTATTTGCACAGATGTTTTTGCGATAGCATCCCGTTGCTGAGTGCCAACCCAAAGACGATACGTGCCTGTGGCTACGTTTTTGCTCCGGCTATCGAATACAAAATAGGGCCTCCTTCCGTTCTGATATACAGGAACTTCCTGCCCGTTTTGATCAAATAATCGAATCCATACGTCTCTATCTGGCGAAACAACATCAATATCCAGAGGCTGGTTATTTCCAGTAATCTCGAATGTGTAGAGTTGATTTTTAGGACTAAAACCGGTTCCTCCACCCCCATCTTGAGTAAACTCCTGACTCAATAGTTCAACTTTACTGAAAGTAACAGGGGTGAAATCACTGTTTAGACCTTGTCCCTGCAATACGAATTTACCGACTGCATTACGATCACGAGACGCAACCATTACCTTATACTTTCCCGTATTAACTGGTTTGAAAGAAACATTTTGGTTCCGCC
>JANXVQ010000367.1 GCA_025351545.1 Spirosoma sp. | reverse complement strand
TGGAAGGCGTATATGTTCCACCGCCTGACGGATATCTATGGTGACATCCCGTACTTCGACGCCGGGAAAGCCCTTTCCGACAAAAATTATAGTCCCAAATACGATACCCAACAGGCTATTTACGCAGATCTTTTGAAAGAGCTTGGCGAGTCGATCGCGGCTTTCGATGCCAGCAAAGCGACCTTCGGCACGGCGGACCTAATCTATGGCGGTGACGTTACCAAGTGGAAAAAATTTGCCTACACGCTGATGTTTCGACTGGGTATGCGCCTGACCGAAGTGGACGCTGCGCTGGCCAAAACATGGGTTGAAAAAGCCATTGCCGGGGGCATCATTCTCGACGATGCCGACCGGGCGATCGTTGCCTATGTCGATGGTTCGCAAACGGCCAGCCGTAACTTCATTGCCAGCGGCCTGATGGCCACCGACTATATTACACCCGGTGGCGATAACGTGGAAGGCGGCAAGTTTGCCAAAACGTTTATCGACTATTTGAAGAACACCAAAGACCCGCGCCTGAACGTGGTCTCCATTGTGTGGACCACTACCGATAACAAAACGTTCACCGCTGATACGACAACAGCCTTGCAAAGCGGTATGCCGAATGCAGCCTACAATAACCTGCCAGCCAATTTCAATTCGTTCTCGGAGCCCAACCCTAACACGCTGTTGAAATACAGCACTCCGCTAATTGTCCTGGGAAATACAGAAACGAACCTGTTGCTGGCCGAAGCCGCCGTACGCGGCTGGGCCAGCGGAACCACCGCCCCTGTAGCCTACGCCAATGCTGTAAAAGCCGGTATGCGGCAATGGTCGCTGTTCGGAACGGGCGGCACCATTTCTGATGCCCGGATCAATGCGTACCTAACGGCGAACCCCTACAAAACCAGCGGAACCGTAGCGCAGCAAATGGAGCAAATCCAGACGCAAAAGTGGGTTTCGCTTTTTCTGGAAGATGAATATGAGATCTTCTCAAACTGGCGACGGACGGGCTATCCGGCTCTTACGCCAACCAACTATCCGGGCAACCTCACCGGCGGCAAAATCCCTACCCGATTTGTGATTCCGGATTCGGAAGAAACCTATAACAAAACCAACTTCATTGAAGCACGGACCCGGCAGGGCGGTACAAATACACTGTCCAGCGTAGTTTGGTGGGATAAGTAACAGGTTGAGTTGTGGTGTCGGGTTGATTTTATGGAGGCAGTGGAGGCAGGTCCTCAGACCCGACACCACAAAACTTCACCACGACTATAGAAGTTTCAGTTTCTTTCAAGTCCGTGCGTCAATTTTTAATATTTTTTAATAAATTGACAACCATTAAGTTATTAAAAGAGTAGGTTCAACGCCAAACCCCTTTTTACTTCTTAACCGATCCATGAAAGCACAACGCCGATCTATCTTAAAACGCCTTTTTGCTTCCGTTGCCGGTGTAGCCGGGCTTAGTATATCGACCCGCGCAATCGCCGAACCAGCTCCCGAAAAGAAAGTCTTTGACGTGGCTGCCCAACAGGATATCCCGCTGTATTCGGGCTCGACCAGGTTGGGCAATCTGATATTTGTATCCGGCGCTGGTGCTCACTTCGAGGGCGACATAAAATCGCATACCGACCATGTGCTCAAGGAGATCGAAAAGGAGCTTATCAAAGCGGGTTCGTCGATGGAAAAGATCTTAAAAGTGAATGTGCTATTACACGACCTCAACGATTACAAAGCCATGAATGAAGTATACAAAGGCCGGTTTGGCAACAAGCCGCCTGTACGCACAACGGTAGCGACCCACGCGGGTGTGCCCGGCAATTCACTGGTTGAAATTGACTGCATTGCCTACATATAAGCCGTCTAAACTATCTCTATCTTCAGCGCCACAACCCCATAAAGTGCGGGGGTAAAGAAGCCAGAACTTAACGGCCCCACCTAAAGGGGGCACTGAAGACAGAGATAGTTTAAATTCTATGGAATTGAAATTTCTTTTAATATTTCACCTTCCTTTTTTTAACTGATAATGAAACGTGTTGCCTTCGCTCTTGCCGTTTTATTGGGAATAAGCGCAGCTAACACGACGTATTCGCGCGCCCAGGCCATCGACTCAACGCGATTTATTGTCCGAAAAACGGACGATTTTCAGGTCAACGGAAATGGAAATAATACCAGATGGACCAAAACCGATTGGGTGCCTATTACCATTCAGGAATCGGCGAATCGGCCGCTGGCGACGAAAACGAAAGTACTTTACTCAGAGACCGGGCTTTACTTTTTATTCCAGTGCGAGGACCAGAAACTGACAGCTACCATTCAGGAAGATTTTGGAGCTTTATTCAAAGAAGATGTGGTTGAGGTTTTTCTGTGGCCCGATCCGTCGGTGCCGATCTATATTGAGTATGAATTATCACCGTTGAATTACGAATTAGCGATTCTGGTACCCAATATAAACGGCAAGTTTCAAGGCTGGAAACCCTGGAATTACAAAGGCAGTTCGAAAACACAGCATGCAACGTCGGTGCAAGGAGGAGACAAAACGAGTAACGCAGCCATTAATGGCTGGACGGCTGAGTTTTTTATCCCTTACAGCCTGATGAAACCCCTTGTTCCGTCGGTTCCGACTCACGGCACAATCTGGCGAGGAAACCTCTACCGCATTGATTATGACCAGGGTTACCAAACCTGGTCGTGGCGAAAAACGAGTGGTAGCTTTCACGAATTCAAAAAGTTTGGAACCTTAGTTTTTGACTAAATCAGCCAATAAAATTTACTCCATTATGCTTAATAGAAGAACCCTTATCAAACGTCTGTCTGCGATGCCGCTGGTAGGCGGTCTTTTCGGGGGCACGACTCCCCTGCAATCTGTACTGGCGACTTCGGCCGTTGCCCCCCGAAATGTGCTTAAAGAACTTGGTCTCCGAACGTTTATCAATGCAGCCGGAACCTACACCGCCATGACAGGTTCGCTCATGGAAGATGACGTTGTTGAAACGATTCAGGCATCGTCGAAAGAATTTGTCATGCTGGACGATGTGCAAACCAAAGTCGGGGAGAAAATTGCCGCTCTCACCCATGCCGAGTCAGCCGTAGTAACGGCGGGCTGTTTTTCGGCTATGACACTGGGATTGGCGGGTGTACTTACCGGCATGGACCAGAAGAAAGTGGAGCAGTTACCGCACTTGGAAGGCACCGATATGAAGTCGGAAGTGATTGCTCAAAAAGCGCACAACATTGGGTACTCGCACGCGCTGACTAATACCGGTTGTAAAATTATTCAAGTGGAAACCCTTGAGGAAGCTGAAAAGGCAATTAACGGAAAAACGGCCCTGCTGTGGTTCCTGAATATTCAATCTGACAAGGGACAAATTCAACATCAGGAATGGGTTGCTTTAGGCAAGAAACACAACATCCCGACCATGATTGATATGGCCGCCGATGTGCCGCCGGTCGAAAATCTGTGGAAATTCAATGATATGGGTTTCGATCTGGTTTGCGTATCGGGCGGAAAAGCTATGCGCGGTCCACAAAGTGCGGGAATTTTGATGGGCAAAAAACAGTACATCGCAGCCGCCCGGCTTAGCATGCCACCCCGTGGTTCAACTATCGGGCGGGGTATGAAAGTCAACAAAGAAGAAATCCTGGGTATGTATGTCGCTCTGGACAAATTCATTGCTCAGGACCATCAGAAAGAATGGAAAATGCTGGAAGATCGGATTGCGACCATTGCCAACGCGGTTAAAAGTGTTAACGGCGTAACCGTCGAAACATATGCTCCGGCCTTGGGCAATCATACACCCAGCATGCGTATTATGTGGGAAACAGGCAAAGTAAACCTAACTACCAAAGCGTTACAAGAGCAATTACGGACTGGTAATCCATCTATTGAAGTCTTTGGTGAACCGAATGGCATCAGCATTACGGCGTGGATGTTGAAACCCGGCCAGGAAAAAATCGTCGCTAAACGAATTAAAGAAGAACTAACCAAAGCATCGGTCTAAGAAACTAGCCAAAATAGTATTTAACCGGCCTGCCTCATGAAAAAACTGCTCTTATTCCTTTCCCTTTTCTACCTGATTAGCCATTCAGTTACTGCTCAACCGTATAGCATCGTTATTAAGGGCGGTCATTTGATCGACCCCAAGAACAACATCGACGCGGTGATGGATGTGGCCATTACCGATGGCAAAGTGGTGCAGGTGGCCAAATCGATTGATGTAAAAGAAGCCAAACAGGTTGTCGAAGCCAAAGGCATGTATGTAACACCCGGCCTAATAGACATCCACGGGCACGTTTTTTACGGCACCGAACCCGACCACTATTTGAGTAACGGACTGGTGGCTGTTTCGCCCGATGGATTCACATTTCGGGTGGGTGTAACGACCATTGTCGATGCGGGCGGTGCCGGTTGGAAATCATTCCCAGCGTTCAAGAAGAACATTATTTTTACGTCGAAAACACGCGTCCTTTCGTTCATGAATATCGTTGGCGAAGGCATGCGGGGAGGAGTTTTCGAGCAGGACACCAGCGATATGGATGCCAAAATGGCGGCTAAAGTGGCCCTCGAAAACAAGAATGATGTTGTCGGATTTAAAGTAGCCCATTTTCAGGGGCCAAGCTGGGCACCGGTCGATCATGCCGTGGCCGCCGGGAAACTGGCCAATATGCCGGTTATGGTTGATTTTGGCGGCAACACTCCGCCCTTACCGCTCAATGATCTGTTTATGAAACACCTCCGGGCGGGCGATATTTTCACTCATGCCTACACGCTGCTGGAGGGAAATGTCCGGGAAACGATTGTGGATGAGGCTACTAAAACCGTCAAGCCATTTGCCTGGGCGGCACGTAAAAAGGGAATCGTGTTCGATGTGGGTTATGGTGGGGCTAGTTTCAACTACTCACAGGCCATCCCGGCCATCAGGAGTAAGTTTTACCCAACCACAATCAGTACCGATTTGCACACGGGCAGCATGAACGGCTCCATGAAAGACATGCTGAGCATCATGTCCAAATTCGTAGCAATGGGCGAAGATATACCCAGTGTTATAAAAGCCAGTACGTGGACACCCGCACAGGTAATTAAGCGCGAAAACCTGGG
>JANXVQ010000358.1 GCA_025351545.1 Spirosoma sp. | reverse complement strand
GTGGATATTGATGAAGCCGGGGCCATCCAGGTAAACCGGGATGTATAGGGTTGGTGGCGACTGGTGCAGTAGTCAGATGCCCAAAATGAATATAACCTATTGAATATAAGGATGATATTGTTTTGCCTTACTCTTTACAGGCTACTGGCAACGGCGATTTTCTGGTAAAACCCCAGTACCTCTTTAGCATGCCATACACAACCACCATTGCTTATTGATCTCTCATGAGGGTTTCCACGAATAGGGTGGGTGTACTGACGACGCCAATCAATCGGCCCTGCTCGATGTCTGTCCAAACGCGATCGTTTAGCGATTCATCGTGAATGTCACTCAGAAACAAGTCCAGATTGAGGCCTGCTGTTAGCGCCAGTGTTAGTACAGAATCAAAGGAGAGCGGAGCCGTATGAGTGAATAACGCCTGATGCATAGGGTGAAATTACGCTCATGTACATGCATGACAGATTGGATTATAAGGTTCTCGTGGTAAATCGCCGATACGTTTGCCGGTGTACTAAATCGCGTTGATGGAAGGGATAGATTGCTAAAAAACGGGAAGATATTCATCCCGTTTTTTAGCTCCTCTGCTTCTTCTAGTCAATCACCAATTCATTGTCGACGGCCCAGACACCGGGCGCGTTCCAGGCGATACGCCCGGCCTGATCTTTCTGATACAGTGAATCGACTGTCCCATTTAACGTTACGCGATTGCCTGAAACGCCAACCCGAATGTTCTGATCATCGATAGACCAGTTCCGCACAAGTGCCCGTTCAATGTCCTTTTTTTCAATCTCGTCAGCAGATTCCGCCTTGATCCTGATATTGTTGGTTACTCCCTTTACACCAACCAGGTTATTGACGGCTTTTTTTGCCGCTTCGCGCTGATAATTCCAGTGCAGTTCTCCGTCCAGAGTTACCCAGCCCGCTTCAACTTTTACCTTTACTTTATCGTCGGGAACTTCCCAACTCCATTTAAACGCGCTCAGGAGTTCGCTGGCAATTTCGTTGTCACCCGTTTTGTCTGTATTACCAAAGTGAATCGTAATTTTTTCAACGACGGCCCTAACGCCCGCTACGTTCTTGGCGGCCTCTTCAGCTTCTAATTTTTTAGCATAACTATTCACGATTCCGGTCAAGGTAATAACGCCGTCTTTTGCTGTGACACCAATTTCGGCTGCGTTTAAAAGGGGTTCCCATTTGATAGCGTCCTGAACATCTTTCTGTAAGTCTTCGTTAGTTTTCATGCTCGTTTTTGGATTTGTTTAACAACGGGACAAACTTACCGGATGTCGACTGGCAGCCCTATGACCTGACACAGGACAACGTATGACTTGAGGTCGTATCGGGTTGTTCGGTATACGCATCTGGCTGTAGGCCAGCATCATCGACGATGAAAAACGCCCCCGCCAAGACCTACCGTCAAATAAAAACCTTGTGGAGTATACCGAGTGGGCAACAGCGTGGTTACGCCATTGCGATCACTGTGCCACTCCGCGGAGGCCGTCGTTAGGCGATATCCTGCCCGAACACTCAGCATTGGAGCAAACAGGGTTGGAACCGCATCCGACTTCATCATCAACCAGTCGAAGCTCAGGCTAATGTCGGTGGCAAAGCCATCGAGCATATGGGTTGTCATGATGCCGCTGGCCGTCGTTGAATTGACGTTGAATGAGTTAAGGCCCGGCCCCAGACTGGGATATAGTTTTGCCCGGTTCGTTTGCCAGGCGATCCACCCCACCCAGAGGTGTACATTCGATGCCGACGATTCGATGACGGACTGGGTTGCTACGTCCTGTAGGCGCTGGTTGGCCAGGGTCGATACATTGATCCCGGCTACCCAGCGATTCAGGCGGTAGTACCCTTCGGCACCCAGCATGACATACCGATCATGGCCCATTGGCCCTGGTGTCTGATTCACCTGTTGAATTACCTGAGCGGAGCCGGGCCACACACTTTGACCGCCCTGTAGGGAAATAGCCCCTCCCCGCATTGATTGCCCCGGGCCTGCATATGGGAGCAGAAACAGCAGCAGACTACTGGCAAACCTGATAAAGAGTAAGGTCTTATCAATAGCTGGTGCCTCGCTTTTTAGCGCCCTGATGCGAATGGCCCGGTTTGCCGGGTTCCTTATCGGTACCGTCATAGCCCAATTTTGGTAAGAATAGATTCAGATCGCTATGGTGGTAATCATAGGCATGGTTGATTCCAGTCAGGCGGTGACGAGCTGGTCCCAACTAGCTTGGCCTTCACTTATACCCCTGAAAGTAGGGAAATGAACCGCTCGGTCGACGTTTAACAGCTATGGAAAATACGTGATCCTCTGTGTCATACTAGTCGGGCTATTGGTCAGGCAAGGGCCGCACAGGGGCTATTTGTTCAGGTAGCCACGGTAAGTACAGCTGGAAGAATCATGCACCCGTCACTCAGGTATTTGGTTTCTCAGTACAATTCGTACTCAAAATATATGATTCCTGTTATGAAATGGTCAGGAAACCCGGCTCACGTGGCGGTTCTGCTAACAGGCAATCCTGCACTGTTATACGTATAGACATAATCATTATAGCCATCGGAGAGAACATTATTCCGACTTAGGGACAATAAATTGGCGATACCATCATTCTTGGGAGGATAAACGAAAACCGCGATGGGATCA
>JANXVQ010000324.1 GCA_025351545.1 Spirosoma sp. | reverse complement strand
GGTAGCTAGCCTGTCCATAACCCACAAAACCTTTCCGCCCAAACTGATATCGCCCGTTGCCGCCGATATTCCACTCACCAAGTGGGATTTGCCTAAACCGACTTATAGAGTCTACGTTTGCTCTATACCGAAAATTCAGCGCACCTTCTAATGCATATCCTTCGACGGTATTGTATTCTATGCGTGCTAGTGGGCTTGTGTAGATCAACGAACTTTGCTTAGTCAGCCGCCAGGTATGACCACTCAAAAGTTGACCTACCGAGAATTTATTGGGCTTCTTCTTTTGTGTCGTATCTCGCCGGGTTGAATCAACCGTACCGGGCGCTTTTATCTCGCGTACTAAACCCAGGCTGTCGGCTTTGCGGTAACTCCTGGTTTCTGCGGTGGTCAGCGGCACCGACCGCAATGAATCCCAAAAAACATTTGATCGTTTACGCGCTAGTGAATCCACGACAAGCGAATCATCGCGCACAATAGTCACATCTTCCTTACGATTCTTACGGGTTTGTTTCTCTTGTTTCTCATATTCTTTGACCATCTGCCGAAGATTCTTGGTCGAGAATTCCTTTTGTTTTTTCACCAAGTCGTCGAGTTGACTACCTTTAATTTCGCCTTTGGAAAGCGTCTGAGCAGGTGGACTTTTCTTCTCGTCCGTCACCTCAATATCTTCGACAAAAGCAGGGTTCACGACAAATTCACTGAACGTGAGATTACGAATATAATAGCCCGTAGCCTTCACACCCAGATAAGATCCTTTCCCCTCATATCGCTGATTCGTTGGTATCCAGACACCCTGAATGGGACTGCATATATGCCGAATCGAAATTGAAATACCAATATTATTGACAGTTTCCAACTGTAAGCTGTGAATGGCCCACGTATTTTCGAGAATATAAATTGTTCCCCGAAAAACGCCTTCGCCATACTGCCGGGGAATGACCTGAATTTTGCTAACTTCCACTACTTTCCCATCCGGTCCAGGCTCACGAAATGTTCCTTTATACTCAAACTTGTAGTAGGCAAACGCCTTCGGTGACAGCGGTGAAACCGTTTCAGCAATTATTGGATTATAGAAACTGGCGTTATAAAACTGATTGGGACTCAGGAAATCGCCCTGCGAGTTTCGGTTTGCAATGATCCGTTGCCGAAACGTATTAGGCTGATTAAATGACACTTCGGCCACGGTTTCGTTCAGCATTGGTACGCCTACTTTAAAATTGGCTTCTTTCTCAGCTTCTTTCAGCTGTTTCCGAAAAGCCATTTCGGCCAGGTTGGGCAAGTCAATTACCGTGAATGATGACTTTGTATAAACCCTCGCCTTAAATCGTTGAACCTGCAACTGGTGAAACCGGCTTTTAGCGATTGCCCGGCGCATGATCGTGTAGGCCGGATCTTCGTTACCAGCCTTGGTCTGCACTTCGGCCAGGCGCAATGCCTGTTCTTCCATTGTTACATTCTGCATGGTAAAACCAGTATTGATTTCGACGGATTTTTGCACCGTCTGGAAACCCAGATACTGAAATGCGAGGTCGTACTTGCCCGGTGCCAATGCGATTTCATAACGACCTTCGGCATTGGTGATCGTGCCTTTTGCAGTTCCTTTCACAATTACAGCCGCAAAAGGTAAGGCTTCGCCCTGCACATTTTTAACTATACCTCGCAGACCAGTACCACCGGGTTGTGCCCCAGCGATCGTTAAATGAAAGAAGGCAAATAGAATAAGTAATATAGACTTCATGCAATAGTGGGCTTTGTCAATTGTGCGAATGTAAATACATAGTGATGTAATCCGCCTATTTTCTCGACGAATGCTGGGTTTTCACAGATGAATATCGGCAACGTCAGGCTGAAGATGCACACAAAACGAAAGAGGTTGTCTGGGTATATTGTTAAAAAACTATAATAGCTTTATGTATCTTGCTCCAAACTGCTCACAACCTGAACCATATGTATAAACCAGTACACTTCCTCATCAAATTATTTACATTTTCGTTGCTTTTATCGGTCGCCAGCGCCCAGGTTACACTCACCTCCACCGTTTTGCCAGAACGCGAACGGGCACGGATTATCGACGAAATTCTGGACGATCGCTTTACTAATTTCCTGCCCCAGCTCATGCGACGGGAGGGATTAGATATGTGGATTATTATCTCTCGTGAATATAACGAAGATCCCGTTCTGAGGACTATGCTTCCGAGTACGTGGCTCTCGGCGCGTCGGCGAACGATTATCGTGTTTTTCGATAATGGGAAGGAAGTCGAAAAGCTGGCTATTGCCCGATATGACGTTGGCAATTTGCTCAAAGGTGCCTGGGATATCGACGTTCGACCAAACCAGTGGGAAGCACTGGCGAAGATTATTGAAGATCGTAAACCGAAAAAAATCGGTTTAAATATGTCAACCAATTATGGTCATGCCGATGGTCTGTCATTCTCTGAGCATGAAGAATTTCTAAAAAAACTACCCGCCGACTACCAGAAACGTATTGTTTCGGCGGAGAAAGTGGCTGTTGGCTGGCTCGAAACACGTACCGAGAAAGAGATAGCTATCTACCCGCTCATTTGCCGGTTGTCGCACCAGATTATTCAGGAAGGGTTTTCGGAACAGGTTATTCAGCCGGGCGTTACAACCACCGATGATGTAGTTTGGTGGTTTCGTCAACGGATTACAAACCTGGGGCTTGATACGTGGTTTCACCCAACGGTCGATGTTCAACGGGCCGACCGTGGCGACGGACCGAATACTGATTTTAATCACCTCCGCACGTTTTCGAAACGCCCCGATAAGCAGGTCATCATGCCCGGCGATTTGCTCCACGTTGATTTTGGCATTACATACCTACGCCTAAACACCGATCAGCAGCAACATGCTTACGTACTACGCGCTGGCGAAACCGATGTTCCGGAAGCAATCAAAGCGGCATTCAAACAAGGGAATCGTTTACAGGAAATCCTGACCGAGCAG
>JANXVQ010000312.1 GCA_025351545.1 Spirosoma sp. | reverse complement strand
CCAAACAAGCCGAAAAAGAACGTCAGCGGCAAGCCAAAAAAGCAGGAAAAGTGATTGAACAGCCAGAGGTTACCAATCCGAAACCAGCTACCGTGCCTGTAACGCCAACCATTAGCCAACCGGTGCAACCAGCACCAGCCGTTGCCGAGCCAAAGCGAAAAGAAAAGAAGGCAAAGCGAACGAAAGAAAATATGCCAGAACCGGCACCTGTTCCAATGGTGGTGGACCCGGCTTCAACGATTCCCATTGATCAACCCGTCAAGGCTGCTCGTCCTGAACGCGTTAAACGGGAGAAAAAATCGAAGCAGGTTGATTCGATCGCTGTAGCGCCCGATGGTAGTAATGAGCCAACGGTGAGCCGCCCTCGACAGGAATTTCTACCCAAAGGACATTTATTTGAGCCGATTTTACTGGACCCTCTCGAAGCACAAACCTACGGGAGTTTTTTGCCGGGTTACTGGACCGAAGGCCAGAAGTATAAAGGTAGTATTGTGCCATTTGCCTTTGGGTTCGCCAAAGCTTTCTACCGTCGAACGACCGAACCGGGTCGCTCCGAAGAGTGGGTGCTTGACTTAGCTTCGTTCACGCAGTTTGAGACATATCATGATGATTTGTTAAACAAAGCGCGTCGGCAAATTATGAATACTGATTATAAAATCAGTATCATTTACAATGTTCGTCGGGGCGAAAATAACTACCGGTTTCGGATCTATCACCTGTCATCTCACCTGGGCGATGACTATATCTACCGGAATAAACTAACGGCTCCATCGCCAAATTCGGTTAACTATGAGTTGTTGGATGCGACCTATAGCCGAGTCGTAAATAACTGGCGGTTATATGGCGGACTTGGTGTTGTATTGCGTAAAACAGAGGAACGAAAGCCACTGAGCGCTCAATTGGGAGCATTTTATAAGAAACCATCAACCCACGCGGCCCGGTTAGTTGGTGGTGTAGACATCAAATTCTGGCAGCAGACCGATTTTAGACCGGGTATTCATGGTGGTATTGGTATCGAATTAGGGCGTACACAAAACAACTTGACTTTTATGCTGGAAGGCTACTCCGGTTTCAAACCTTATAGCCAGTTTGAACAACAACAAACGGCTTGGATGGGCATTGGTCTTTACCTGAACCCATTCTGATTTACGATTTGTGGACTAGTATTTTTACAGTCCACAAACCGTAAATCATACATAAACTGTAAATCAATACATGAAATTATCTGCATTAACAGCCATCTCGCCTATTGACGGTCGCTATCGGTCACAGGTTGATGTTCTGGCTCCATATTTTTCTGAACTGGGTCTGATTCATTACCGTGTTCGCATCGAAATTGAGTATTTCATTGCGCTCTGCGAATGGCAAATTCCGCAATTGTCCGGTGTCGATCCGTCGCAGTTTCCAACCCTCCGTTCACTTTATGAAAACTTTACAGAAGCCGACGGATTGCGGGTTAAAGAAATTGAGAAAACAACGAACCATGATGTTAAGGCGGTTGAATATTTCATAAAAGAAAAACTGGAAGGTTCGCCAGTTGAGCCTTTTTTGGAGTTTGTTCACTTTGGTTTAACTTCGCAGGATATTAACAATACGGCCATTCCGTTATTGTTGAGTGATGCCCTTGATATGGAGATTGTGCCTCTTTATCGGGATGTATTTATGCGGTTGCAAGTATTGGCCGAGCAGTGGAAAGACATCCCAATGTTGGCTCGAACGCACGGTCAGCCAGCTTCGCCGACACGATTGGGCAAAGAACTTTTAGTGTTTGTTGAACGGATTGAAAAGCAACTTCATCTCCTGGCTGATATTCCGACAGCGGCTAAATTTGGGGGAGCAACGGGCAACTTCAATGCCCATGTCGTTGCCTATCCGAACGAGGATTGGAAAAAATTCGGCGATAAATTCGTGGAAAGTCTGGGTATGGTGCGTAGCCAATTTACTACTCAGATTGAGCACTACGATATGCTGGCGGCTACGCTCGATTCGTTCAAACGCCTGAATACCATTCTGATAGATCTCGATCGTGACATTTGGGCCTATGTGTCCATGAATTATTTTAAACAGCAGTTAAAGGAAGGAGAGGTGGGTTCATCGGCGATGCCGCATAAGGTTAATCCGATTGATTTCGAGAATTCAGAAGGTAATCTGGGCATTGCGAATGCCTTGTTTGAGCACCTTTCCGGCAAACTTCCGATCTCCCGACTTCAGCGCGACCTAACCGATTCGACCGTATTGCGGAGTATTGGCGTTCCGTTTGCCCATTCAGTGATTGCGCTGAAATCGCTTCTGAAAGGACTTGGTAAACTTCAATTAAACCAGGATGCTATTTCCGCCGATCTTGAGGACAACTGGGCCGTTGTGGCCGAGGGTATTCAGACCGTTCTACGGCGGGAAGGGTATCCGAAACCTTATGAAGCCTTAAAAGCACTTACCCGTACCAATCAGAAAATTACAGCCGATGCCATCCGGCAGTTCATTGATGAACTAAACGTATCGGATTCTGTAAAGGGTGAGTTGCGGGCCATTACGCCATTTACCTATACCGGAATATAGCCTGCTTAACCAGAAAAGACCGGTAGCCGTTTATCAGCTGCCGGTCTTTTTCAGTTAATTAAGAAGGGGAAAGCCTGTAGCAATTACAACGCATAGATATTGCCTAATGTTCGGTAAAAATCTCCCTTCGGCGACGCCTGGATCGAATCAACCAGATAGCGTTGATTTTCTCTCCGCAGGTTGTTTGGGAATTGAACAAACCAGTCGTTATACCCTTCCGATATAACTTTTACGCGAAGTTTTGATCCTTCCCGAACGCACTTCAGTACAACGCCTGCTGTGTTGGGTGGTGCTGGTTCCAGCATTGTACTGGCTATCACATCGGTCGAAGGTGCTGGTGCTTTTATATTCCGAATGGTAAATGTCTGGCCTTCTTTGGCCTGCTTGATGGTCTGTTCGCTCACGTCAACGCAGGCAAAGGAACCGTCGGTTGTGACGATGTAAAGCTTTTCGCTGAGATACTGCATCGAATAGGCAGACCCACAACCAGTTGCTAATTTCCAAAGCCGTTCGCCTGTATGGTTGAAACAGTAAAGCGACGAACTGTTATCGCTCGCGAAAATGTACTGTCCATCGGGCGAGGCTGCACAGGAAAAAACAGCATTATCGGCTGAAAATACCTGTTTGGGTTGTCCATTTTTGTCGAAACTATGGATTTTGCCCATATTCGTGCCAGCGTAAACGATGTCGTCAATTTGCCAGCCAAATAGAACACCGCCCGTTTTCTGGTTCCAGATAACCGAATTAGTCTCCCAACCGTAATAACAGCTAACCCCTTTGGTATCGCCGTAAAAAATTCGTCCGGCCGAGTCGCACCGCACCATCCAGGCGCTTTCGCCCGCTGTTTTCACCGACCATTGTTCTTCATCTTCATAATTGACAGTGGTTAGGTGACCGCCCGCATCCGATACGGCCAGCAATCCATTTTGAATATCCAGCCAGTAAATGTCAATATCCTCACTAATTTCGTAAGCTAAGCGGGGAGTTTTGCCCGATAGGTCATATACGTTACCGTCGTCGCAGCCTACATAAATCCAGTTGCCATCGGCTACAATGCACTTTACACCATCGGTAAAGCGGTATTGCAACATCAGTTCCGCATCGTGATTGAGTTTATAAACAATCCCGCTTTCGTTACCAACCCAGCAATTGGTTTCATCTACGAAAATGCCGTATGCGGGCGATCCTGATTTAAATCGCCACAGGATTGGTGCCTGATTTTTTACCGTTGACGGCTGGCTAACGATGGTCCGGCGACTGATCGACCGTTTTTTACGCTGGCCTTTCACCGCATCGATGTAGCCTTTCCGTTTCTTCTCCGCTATTTTTTTTAGCGCAAACTTCTCTGCTTCTACTTCCGTTGCCAGAGTTTGTGTACTTGAGCTACC
>JANXVQ010000240.1 GCA_025351545.1 Spirosoma sp. | reverse complement strand
TAAATACAGTATTCTGGTTAAGCAGATTGCACTGAGTCAGGCTGGTTTTAATTACTATGATCAGTTGGCCAAAATAACGCAGAAAATAGGGTCAATTTTCGATCCGCAGCCGTCGCAGATTATCGGAAACCTGTACAGCACAACCAATACCAGTGAACTGGTTATGGGTTTCTTTCGGGTAGGAACGGTTGAAACGAAACGGATTTTCATTACCCGTTCCCAATTGCCCGGCTTCCGTCCAACCACAGGCTATGAAGGTTGTGTTGTCGATACGCTTACCGTCGCAGATATTCGCAAATCTCAACCAACTATTGTTAGTATGTATGACATGACTTACTACCTGACTACGACCAGTTACTGTGCAGATTGCCGCGGCCGGGGTGGCGTTCTCAAACGACCGGATTTCTGGCAATAACCGGGTGCCCTTCAACGATCTTCCTTATGCCTATTCCTATACAACGATTAGTACATATCATACTGTTAGTAAGCAGCTTATCCACCTTTGGGCAGGCACCGCCATCGGCCAATGTACTGGTACAGTCGTTTGACAAGTACCGTCGGCAGGCGCTTCAGGAAAAGCTGTTTGTTCATACCGATCAGGCGTTTTATCTGACGGGTGAAACCCTGTGGTTTAAGGTTTATTGCGTGGATGGCACTCGCCACCAGCCGCTCGATGTTAGCAAAGTCACTTACATTGAATTGCTGAACAAGGAGCGAAAGTCGGTTTTGCAAACCAAAGTTGCGCTCACATCGGGAGGAGGAAGTGGCACGCTGTTTTTACCCGCGTCCATGAATTCAGGCACCTATATTATGCGGGCTTACACGAGTTGGATGAAGAATTTCAGCAACGATTTTTTCTTCGAGAAGACATTAACTATCGTCAACCCCTTTAAGCCATTAGGTCTCCCTTTACTCAAAGAAATACCCGATTACGATATGCAGCTTTTTCCCGAAGGAGGTAATCTCGTACAGGGATTTCCGGGCAAAGTAGCCTTCAAAATCGTAGACGCATCGGGGCGAGGTGTGGCTGTTCGCGGTGGGCTGCTGAATGCGCAAAATGATACCCTGGCACGGTTTACTTCGCATAAATTCGGTATCGGAAATTTTACATTTACACCATCGGCCAATGCAACGTATCGGGTCGTTATGACCGACGAACAAGGCCGCACCGTTACCCGCCCACTCCCAACGATTTATGCGCAGGGATACACAATGCATCTGGAAGAGGCCTCAACCGACCAGTTAAAAATAACGGTCAGCACCAACGTGGATGCGGCATCAGCGGTGTATCTGTTCGCCCACACCCGAAACGAAATTAAGCTGGCGGAACTGCGCCCGATTCAACACGAAACGACTTTTCTGATCGACAAAAAAGTGTTAGGTGAAGGCATCTCGCACCTGACAATTTTCAACGCCGACCGCAAGCCAGTTTGCGAACGACTATATTTTAAACGGCCTGCCCAACAGCTAACGATTTCTCTAAAACCCGATCAGAATCAGTATGCTTCCCGAACCAAAGTAACATTGGAGACGTCGGTGCAGGCATCTGCGGCTAAAAGCAATCAGGCCGCCTTGTCGGTGGCCGTCTACCGAACCGATTCACTGGTAAGCGTCGGTTCAGGAAATATCCTGAGTTATTTATGGATGACATCCGACTTACCCGGTCAAATTGAATCCCCGGAATATTACCTGCAACCCGAAAGTGCCGATGTTGCACAGGCAACGGATAACCTGATGCTAACGCACGGCTGGCGTCGATTCCGGTGGGACGATATTCTCGCCAACCCATCTACGACTGGCACTCAGCCGTTAACAAAGCCCTTTATTCCTGAATACAACGGATTGCTCATTCATGGCACAGTGACCGATCCTTTATCGGGCAAGCCAGTACCTAACATCGTAACTTACCTCTCGACACCCGGCAAACCGGTTCGGCTCTATGTTTCGCGAAGTGATGCCGCCGGGCGGATTCATTTTGAGATGCAGGACTTCTACGGCCCAAAAAATATTATTGTTCAAACTAACCCGCGAGACAGTCTTTATAAATTAACGATAATCAATCCTTTTGCCGGCACATCCACAACTACCCGTCTGCCAGAGTTTTCTCTGGCCGAATCGCAAGCCGATCAACTCCTGAATCGTAGCGTGGCCATGCAAGTGCAAACGACGTATTGGGGCGATCAAGCCATCCGGTATCATTATCCAACCGTCGACAGTACAGCCTTTTACGGCGCTCCCGGCGAGTCTTATTTATTAGATACGTACACCCGTTTCCCACGCATGGAGGAAGTACTGCGCGAGTATGTATTAGGCGTGATGCCCCGAAAAAAGCAAGGACATTTTCAACTGCATGTCCTGAACTCACCCTACCGAGCCCTTTTTGAAGACCCATCGCTGGTATTACTGGATGGCGTACCGCTCTTCGACCTGGATAAAGTTATTGAGTTTAGTCCATTGAAAGTGAAGCAATTAGACGTCATTACAAATCATTATTTCGTTGGCTCAGCTTTGTTTTCAGGCATAATCAGTTTCATGACCTACAAAGGTGATCTGGCTGGTTTTTCGCTGGACACCCGTCTGTTAAAATTGGAGTATGACGGACTGCAACTGCAACGCGAGTTTTATTCTCCCCGCTATGACCGAACCGGCGGATCGTCAGCCAAACAGCCAGCCAGCCGCCTACCCGATGCCAGAACGCTACTGTACTGGAATCCAAACCTAAAAACCGATGTACAAGGCAAGGGGCGTGTCGAATTCTTCAC
>JANXVQ010000213.1 GCA_025351545.1 Spirosoma sp. | reverse complement strand
CAATATCATTTGGGTTGATATTGTCAATACCGCCAGAAATTAAGGGAACACCATCAACTACGTATAATGGATTGTTACCCGCATTGAATGAACGACGGCCACGAATCCGGATCGTAGGTGTAGAACCAGGCTTACTGCCCGATTGGGCTACGTCTACACCCGCAACGCGTCCCTGCATCGCCTGGCCGATGTTTGTAATGGGCATTTCTGTAATTTGTTTCGACGTCACTGACGAGATGGCACCCGTTAACTGGCTCTTTTTCTGCGTGCCATAGCCAACCACCACCACTTCATTCAGAGTTTTGTCGTCGGAGATCATCGGTACATCAATCGTTGATTTTGAGCCGATGGTAACTTCCTGGGCCAGAAAGCCCACCGACGAGAATACCAGTATAGTGCCGCCGTTCGGCACACTAATTTTGTACGCACCATTGGCGTCGGTAGTGGTGCCGCGTGATGTGCCTTTTACAGCTACGTTAACGCCAGGAAGCCCGTTATTATCATCCGATGATACAACTTTGCCCGTTACGACGCGCTCCTGCGCTGGGTTATTGACTGGTAGCCGGTGCGTTGGTGGCGCGCTGAACGCCGGTTGGCCAAGCAGCATAAGCGCTGTCAGACCAAGCAGAGGAAGCCACGATTGCCGTGGTGGTTGGGTAATTGTTGTCTGCATTATAAGTTAGATTAGATTGGCGTAAGTGTTAAATATTAGGGTAAAGACTTCGCTGAACCAGTTGCCACCTCTATTGAATCGCCGGGCTCAAGCCGTATAGGGTTTTGGTGTTTTAATAGCAAGCTTATTTGCCCGGAGCTTAGGGCTACACAAGTGCCTTTTGGGCGTTGACGTACCCTGAACATGGTGCCTACTGCCTCTATGGTGATACCAGCCGTATGAACCCTGAACAGCCGGGCTGATGAGGTATCATTCCGATGTGTGATTTCGAAATCGGCCTCACCGTTGAGCCACACGGCCCTCGGCGTTTCGTCGGTCCATCGTCGGGCATATCGAACGGAGCTGTTGGGATACAGCGTCATGCTTGAATTATCAGGTAACCGAATCTGGCGAGTCTGATCGGCCTGGGTACTTATACTCCAGACTGATTGATTTGGCCCGTATTGCATCCATAGCGCCCAGCCAATCAGGAGGACCACGCCCAATATGGCTAATACAGTTCTTATAAAATACCACCAGCCAACAACCGCCCGTACATCGGGCTGAAGTGGGCGAACATCTTCCATTGTCTGGAGCGATTCACGAATACGACCCCATACTGTTGACATCTCATCGTATGACAGAGGAGGGATAACCGGACGACTACCCGTACGAATAAGTTCGCGGGCCAGATCGACAGTTGCTGTCTGATAAGGGTGATTCCTTAGCCATATCTGCCAATATGATGCTACCTCTTCGTCGTTGGGATGTTTCACCCAACGCACAAACAGGTCGTCGAGGGCAAACTCCTCAGCGCTGTAGGCAGAATATGACTTTTGAGACACGGGATATAACTGTTTCGTGTAAGTCAAAGCGTCAGGAATAGGGGTTTCTACTTATTTAAACACGATTATGAACAGAGCAGGCAATGCTTGCAGGTAGAATAAGTATAGATATGGATTATTCAGAGAATCTTTAGTTTATTACACATTTGCTATTTGCCCAAATCTGCAATAAGCTTCCTAATAATATTACATATAAAGAAGGAATTACTTCATTTTATTTATGCAAGCGTTACCGGGAACGTTGCCGAACAGTAGAACTATAAGATTTTGTTGTAACAAACAAGGTTCACATAAGGCATTAGCTACCTATAAGCCATAAGTTATTAAAAAGAAATAGTTATATGAATTTGTATTTAACTTAGATCTGACTAACTCTAGAATGGGGCTTTTATGTACATTTGACAGCGTGAAAATAGGGCGTCTCTTACTTATAAATGTCAGCTTTCAACTCACTTCGATAGCTCTGCTTACTGATCAAAAAGTAGGGATAGCCTTGATAAATCTCAATCTGATTTGACTATTTTTAACTATTGACGTGTTTGCCAGTTATATTTTCATCAGCATGATGAAAGACACAACTCAACTTCGGCAAGTATATACACGGTGCTTCTTACGAATAACTTGTACGGTATGGCTTTTGACTCAACTCTCCTTCATAGCCATAGCCAAAACAGCTCAGCCAACTCCTGTTAAGTTAGCTGATACCACTATGACTCAGGCGGATCGGCCTAAGTCGCTAACATTTACAGCGTCTACCGATCAGCGATTTTTTTTCTTCAATGATACACGTGCGGAAGATAATCGGCGGGTTCCGGTGAACGTTTATGGGATTAAAGCCGGTTTTTTGTTCCCACCCAGCCATAATAGACCGGCTCTTCAGGGCGGGCGTCCGGTTAGCTTTAAAGCGGGGGCAGGGTTCTATTTTGTCAATCAGCATATCGACCACCCAGGTCTATTACCCAACACATCGGAGTTTGTTACACGGCGTTTGCGCATCGTTACGCTTTATTATGAGCGGTATTTACTGCGCCGAAAAGCCTTCGATATTAGTTTGCCGATTGAGCTTGGCTATGGGCATTCTCGCTATGAAATTAACGACGACCAATCCAATAAGCATGAAATAGCCCGCGGCATTTTTTTGCCCCTTGGCGTGGGTGTATCGGCAACCTACCAGTTCCCGACTATACGCTGGCTACGACCATTGCATTGGTTTGGACTAAATTTTCTGGCAGGCTACCGATTTATTCTCAAAAAAGATGTTCCGGAAAGCCAGATCAATTATACCGGATTATACTTCTCTGTTGGGCCATCGTTTTTCCTCGAAAACCTGACGTACGACATAAAGCATTGGCGACAGAAGCGAAAAAACAAGCGTAAATAACAGCCTGAGATAGAGTGGCTAGCAACCAAAAATGGCTTGAACTATTTCGAAACGGGCACGCTTTCTTCCCATCTAACACTCACTGCCTGCTCAATATCGGGGTGCAGGCTGATGGCTACCGGACACGTATGAGCAATTTTTTCAAGGCGGGCGCGTGTTTCATCATCAGGCATATTCTCGGCGTGCAGTGTGAGATCTATCTCAATGCGGGCAATGCGACGGGGTGGTTCACTCGTC
>JANXVQ010000983.1 GCA_025351545.1 Spirosoma sp. | reverse complement strand
ACGGGTCCCGATGGCTCAGGAACCGAAGCCATTTCGGTATCACCAGCCGACAAACTTTTCAAGTCCATCCCCGCACAAAATGTATCGCCCGAAGCTGCCAGAACAACAACCCATACGCTGGCTGTGTAATGAGCATATGTCAGCGCGAATGCCAGTTCGGCCAGCATTGGCGGATTGAGAGCATTCTTTTTTTCGGGTCGGTTCAGCGTGATTGTCAGAACATGGTCGTCGAGCGACGTAAGTAGATAACGGAACCCGTTGGCGGGAAGGTGAGTGGTTTGGTCGGACGTATAAAGCATGGCCGAAAAGTACGAAAATACCGTTTACGAAATGTTTCAGAACAAGTATACGGCTATGTTTCCATTTAGAGTTAACTGAACAAATACGCCTTTTCTCCTTAACTCGCCATGAAAACACATACACTTCTATACCTCATGCTGTTAAGTAGCCAGATAGTGCAGGCCACGCATTTACTTGGCGGCTTTATTCAGGCAAAGCCCATTGTAGGTTCGGCGCTTCGTTACCAGATTTCAGCGGTACTTTACATGGATGAAATTCGGGGGAAAGCTGCCGCTGATCAGGCAAATGAGATACTGGTGTGTTTTGGCGATGGCACTACGGGCACTGCTTACCGAAGCAGCCGGTTATTTATAAATGACAGAACTGCGAGTGTCAACAGCTATACGATAATCTATGCCTATGCCGGGCCGGGAACTTACTCATTAACAGTTTCGCAACCGAACCGCACAGGGGTTAAGAATATTACCAATGCAGATAGTCAGTTATTTACGCTCACAACCACGTTTACAACCAATACAACGACGCCCAACCAAACCCCAACGCCCGGTTTTCCGCTAAATGGTTTTCGTATTGGGGCTGGCCTAAAGGCAACATTCTCACTAAAATGTACTGATAATGAGGGCGATAGTTTGGTATATGGTTTAGCAAAACCGCTCACTAGTACGAGTCAGGCCGCATGCGACTCACGGCAGGTCACTTCCTATCAATTTCCAAATGATTTAACGCGCAGTGGTAGCTTTAAGCTCAATACCCGTACTGGCGACTTGGTTTGGGACTCCCCTACCGAACTCGGTTACTATAGTGTAGCCATAACTATTAATGAATATCGGAGTGGTAATCTTATTAGCCAAACAGTTCAGGAAATTACGCTGGTTGTAGGTGATTTACCCGGTACGCCCGGCATAATTCCGCCTTACGAGCCAGCTAGTCAAGGAATTTCGACCGGACTTATTACAGATATAGCCAACTATTCAGATGCAGATTTATTGCTCACTACTTTTCCTAATCCGGTGGAAGATCGCTTGCAAGTTATTATTCAAACCAGCAATCCAACAACCGCTATAGTACAATTAACTGACATAAACGGGCGAAAATTACACGAATTAGCGTTCAATCGCAGTGCTCGTCAGCATGAGCAAGTTATGAGCATGAGCGGTTTTGCGCCGGGAATATACCTGCTCCGCGCCAATGTTGGCGGGCAGTTGGTGATGCGCAGGATTGTGAAACGGTGACTTAAAATAATTGCTTCCAGGTTCCTTTCACCCAGTTATATTTGAGCGTGCTGGGTAAGGCTCGCCAGAAGTATTTACTCACCTCAACAGCGAAAGAAGGCTGCATGTAACAGTTGATTGCGCAGCCCTCGCAAGCGGGCAAGCGCCCTTCCAAAGCGACTAATTTCTGAACCTCATCGGAGCGATAAAGGTCAAACAGGTTATTGTCGACGGCAAAGTCTTTCAGGCCCAAATGATAGCAGGGCAGAACGAGTTTGTTTTCCGGAGAGATGACAATTGTTGTGCTGCCCGCGCGACAAATGGGGTCTTCGATATGATTGCCGCCATCGCGCCGAAGTTGGATAAATGCGTCGTTCAGATACACATTTTTCTGTTTTCCCCACCACGACATTTGTTGAAGGGCGTCCTCCGAAAATCGGTCGCCGGTTTCGACAGCATTATAGTCAAATACCGGGTTCAGAATTAAGACGAGGTTATTCGGCAAGCAAATTTCTTCGTACATCTGCCTGATTTTATGCACGTTGTGTTCAAAAATCGTAAACAGAATATCGGGCCGCTCACCCAATTGCCGGGCAATAGCGATAGATTCCATTACCTTATCGAAGCACTTCACTCCCCGCGACTTGTCATGTTCCTCGGCTATTGGCGAATCGAGCGAGAAATGGAGCATATCGACCAGTCCACGCAGCCGTTCGGCCTGTTTGGGATAAAGCAGCGCGTTGGTTGTAACGGTTGTAATCAGGCCAAGCTGTTTGGCTTCCTGGAGTAATTCGGGCAATTGGCGGTGCAGCAATGGTTCGCCCCCCGTGAAATCGACAACACGAACGCCTAGTTTTTTGAGGTCACGCAGGTTCTGCCGGGCATTTTCGAGCGTAACATAAGGCGAGGGCCGTTCCCATATATCGCAAAAACTACACGTCGCATTGCAGCGATACGTAAGGTAGTAATTGCAAAGAACGGGATGGGTGACAAGGCGCATGGGCTATACGTTTTCTAAATCCTCAAGCGACAAGCCGGTATCTTTCATGATTTGCTTTAGTAAACCGACACCTAACTCTTTTTTACCGTGAATAGGCATTCACCTTTGGGTGTTTATGGCTCATGCAGCTATATTTAATCGCTCAGAAAATACCTCTTCGTAAGTCGGTTCGTGACGTACCTGGCGATCTTCAATATGGAATTGAATTACATCCCGAAGATAGCTCAGTGCTTCTTCGGGAGTTTCACCTTCAGCATAACAACCCTGCAAGGCTGGACAAATAGCTAAGTAATTACCTTCTTCGTCCTGTTGTACAATAACCGTGAATTGGTAGTTTCTCATAGCTGATACTACAATAACATTTTGAACAGACTTGTCACTTTATCTTTTAAATCTTTCCGATCAACGATAAAGTCGAGAAAGCCGTGGTCGAGTACAAACTCAGCACTCTGAAAGCCTTTTGGCAGGTCTTTACCGATGGTTTCGCGGATAACACGCGGACCGGCAAAGCCAATCAGTGCTTCGGGTTCGGCAATATTAAAGTCGCCAAGCATGGCATATGAGGCCGTAACCCCGCCCGTTGTTGGATCTGTAAGCAGCGACACATAAGGCAACTTGGCTTTATCCAGCAAAGCCAGTTTAGCCGACGTTTTTGCCATTTGCATCAGCGAAAATCCGGCTTCCATCATGCGCGCTCCCCCCGATTTCGAAATCATCAGAAAAGGCGTCCGATTCTGAATGGCATGATCAATGGCACGAGCAATTTTTTCGCCGACTACCGAACCCATCGAGCCTCCAATGAAATTGAAATCCATAACAGCCATTGTCACCGTCAGGCCATTCATAGGGCCATATGCAGTTCGAACGGCATCATGCAGGCCAGTTTTGGCGATCGTTGCTTTGACCCGGTCTGGATAGGGTTTCGTATCAACAAACTTAAGTGGATCAGCCGAGCGCATATTAGCATCAAGTTCAGTGAATTCATTCTCATCGAACAGGATGGAAAAATAAGCTTCGGAGCCAATTTTTTCGTGGTAATTGCAATGAACACACGTATACGCGTTGAGCTTATGCTCGCGCGTATTCATTACTTTTTTGCAGTTTGGACATTGATACCACAACCCGTCGGGAGCTTCCCGTTTCATTTCGGTTGGGGTCTGAATACCTTTATCTTTTCGGACGAACCAAGACATTTTCAGTAAATAATTATCAGGAAAGGAACTGTAAAGGTACAAAGAAAAAGCCCCCCAACTCCCAAAGGGGGCTTACAATCAGGTTAACGATTTTTTTGTTCCCCCTTTGGGGGTTGGGGGCTTTTTCTTTATACTAATAAAGTTGTTGCTTTGCAGCCATGAAACACGCATTAACCGCTCTGCTTTTAGGTATCACTGTATCCGCTTTTGGTCAGGCGTCGGTAGCCTATTACCCCTTCAATAATATTGTAACGGTCAGCACCAATGCCGACCGGGCCGTTTGGGCTGACGCCCGAGTGCAAACTAATACCGTATTTGGGTCGCTCAGTACAACAATTTGCCCAATGGTCAACGTGGCTCGGCGGGCCCAGGCAAATTATTACATGGGGCTGGGTATTCGGTTCAATGCGCTTAATGGCATAGACGATCGTGACATACTGGAGGGTTACTCACTGCATATTGGCGTACGGGTGAAGCCGCTCATAATGATTCCTAATCTACGCGTTGCCTTCGAAATTGCGCCTTACTCCCGAAAGGATTTTAAAACAGGAAATCTCCAGTCGTTTCTTGGGCTGGTATATCAATTCTCAAAAAAGCCAAAAGGACAATAAAATAACGGTCCCCATATTTTTAGTATGGGGACCGTTACAAAAACCCTCTCTACTTCTGATTGTAAGTCATTGCGCCGTGTTCGAGTTTATCGGCCCGATCAAATAATTTCAACGCTTTCTGATAAGTGTCGTCCGTTTGCCCGATTACGCGGAAGAACTCGTTATTTTGCCCGGCTTTATTATTTTTCTGATAAACAGACCGTGCCACTAACGCCTTTATCTGATTACGAATGTAGTTTTTCGAGCGGTTATATTCCTTCTCGTTGAATTTAATACCTTCGGCGGCAGCGTCTTTCACCAATCGGCTCATTTGTTCGTCGTTGATCATAACAGAACGATCAAACTCATCGAAAGGCATTTTCTCCAGTTTCTTGCGGTTGTCATTGGCGTATTCCATCGCAAATTCACGGATGATATTCTTGCCATATAAGTGTATTAGATAAGCTGTCTGCCAGGTCGAATCTCTCGGAATAAAATAATCGGGCGTAATACCACCCCCGCCATAAACCACCCGGCCACCATCAGTTTTAAACTTAAGTTTCGGATCATTTTTAATGGAGTCGGCAATGTAGTACTCGCCCCGTTTGGAGCGAAGTTCAAGGTCTTTTTCATAATCGCCCTCGTGGCCAGGTACGTATGGTTTCTGGATACTTCGGCCGCTGGGTGTATAGTATCGAGAGATTGTTAGCCGTAGCTCAGAGCCGTCGGACAGTGTTACCGGCATCTGTACCAGACCCTTACCAAACGACCGGCGACCGGCTATCAGCGCGCGGTCATGATCCTGCAAAGCACCCGACACAATTTCTGAAGCCGATGCACTACCCTCATCTACCAGCACCACTAAGGCACCTTCCTCAAACTGACCTGCAATGTGGGCATAGGTTTTTCGGTCATAGCGATTGTCTTTCCCATCCGTATAAACCAACAGTTTATTGCCCGAAATAAACTCATCGGCAATATTGGTCGCGCGGTCCATGTAACCACCGGGATTATTCCGCAAGTCCATCAGAAGCTGCGTCATACCCTTCGCTTTGAGTGAGGCCATCGCGGTTTTGAACTCGTCGTAGGTCGTTTCGGAGAACCTATTGATTTTGAGATAGCCGGTTTTGGCGTCGATCATATAGGCCGCATCGACAGAATACGTTGGAATCCGGTCGCGGGTTACGGTAAACTCTTTGGGCTGTTTATCGCCTTTCCGGAGAATAGTTAATTTGACGTCTGTACCGCGTTTTCCGCGAAGGGCTTTAAAAACGGCACTATTTTCAATTTTCCCGCCCGCCAGCGCTTTATCATCCACCTTGATAATTTTATCGCCACTCATAATGCCGGCCGCTTCTGATGGGCCACCCGCGAGCGGAGTCACCACATATACCGTGTCTTTGTAAACATTGAACTCAACACCGATTCCATCAAACCCACCTTCGAGTTGCGACCGGGCCGCAACAGCATCCTGGGGATTCATGTAAGCTGTATGCGGGTCGAGTTTTTCGAGCATTTTCGTAATCGAGAAGTCGACTAGCTCATCCGTATTAACCGAATCAACATAGTTATTTTCAATGAGTTGTAAAATTTCCCGGTACTTGGTGTAGCTGCGCCCGATGTTGTTCAGACTTTTAGTCCCGCCAAAGAACGTTGCCCCAATGAGCATTCCACCGGCCAGTGTAATACCCAATAGCATCGGTATACGAACCGTTGCTTTATCATTCTGAATCCGATTTCCTCGCCCATCAACTGCTTGACCACCCGGTTTATTGGCAGCGTTATTATCTCCCTCCATTCGTTCGTCTCGTAAGTGGTATCATCTATACTTCCATAACGTTTTGAAGGTAGCGAAATGTTTGCCAGAAAGGTTATATGATGTTAAAAAAATAGAGAACGTTGATTAGGCGTAATTCAGCCTCTCTACTGAATAGTATTTCCAGGCACTATTTCTTCTTATTCCACACCAACGCATCCCGGAAAGTATTCTTACTTTTACGGTGTAGCCTGTAATATAGTCTACCCCCTACTCCTATGTTTGTTCATACCGTTTTTTTTTGGCTTCAACATCCCGAAAGCCAGGACGATCATACCGCCCTACAGGCTGGTCTTGAAACCCTCAAAGCCATAACCGAAATTTCTGCCGCCTACATTGGTACACCTGCAGAAACGCGTCGGCCGGTGATAGATCATTCCTACGATTTCTCGCTAACGTTTGTCTTTACCGATAAAGCCGCTCACGATATTTATCAGGCACATCCGGTGCATCTGGTCTTTGTGGATAAATGTGCGCACCTCTGGGAACGCGTGCAGATTTATGATGCCGTAAGTTAGCCGGGAGTATGGGGCGCAGAGCAAGGAACGTTGTTTTATCCCGGCTCCGCGCCCCATGCTTTACACTAATACCTCGATCTTCATATCCATATTTCCTTTCACGGCTTTAGAATACGGGCAAACAACGTGGGCACTTTCGGCCAATTGCAGAAGCTCGTCATGGTCCATATGTGGAGCCTTAACGGTAATTTTTCCCGACAGAAACATGTTATTCCCCTCTTTGTTGAGGGAAATACTAACCTCAACGGCATGTTCGGGGAGAATAATGTTTCGGCGCTCGGCAACGGCCATTAGTGCACCGTTGTAACAGGCGCTGTAAGCTGCCGCAAACAACATTTCGGGATTCGTCGCACCGCCTTCGCCGTGCATTTCTACCGGCCGCTTAACAGCCAATTCTAAAATACCATCCAGCGATTTAACATCACCTTCGCGCCCGCCGACATTACTAACGGTGGCAGTATACAGGGTTTCCATGAGTTAGTTTTTATTATTTATCATTCGTCTCCCAATCGGCCGAACGTTACCTTATAAACTCAGAAATCCTTACTTGTTCACAAATGGTCATTTATTTTCTACCATGATACCGAAGCCTGAAAGAAGTGGGTATTAGCTAAAAATAATGCCCTCATCACGCGTTCTCAGAATAAATAATAACACAAAGGCAAGCTATTTGCTTTGTGTTATATAGCCGATTAAACGCTTACCAGAGTAGTTATTTACAGCCGTTGGGCATTTACCGACATTCAATCATTTTAAACTACCTTTGTCTTAGCGGTTTATTTAAAACAAAGCCGCAATAGACCGGGTTGAGCCGCGTTTTTCGTACGTATGCATCACGACACGCTGACCAACATGACTTTATTATATATATCTTATCGAAGCCGACGGCTACTCATTGGGTTGGCAGGAGGTTTTGGGCTGCTGCTTTGGCTGTCTGTTGTACCCGTTGCAGCTCAACGCAAGCGCGAAAAAGCCGATACCGCATTGGCAAAACCCAGCTCTGTTTCAACGACCACTATTCGGATAGAAGCCGAAACGCAGTTTATCGAAGGCATTCGGTATATGATGACCGATGAGCCAACAAAAGCCATCACACAGTTTGCCAAAGTGCTACAAAAGGATCCGAACAATTCTGCAGCCCAGTATGGAACGGCTAATGCTCTGGTCAAGACGGGGAAAACAGTCGAAGCCATTCCGTATGCAGCAAAAGCTCACTCGCTGGACATCGAGAATAAGTTTTATTCCCTTTTACTGGCTGAATTGTACGTTAAGCAAAAACGCTATGGCGAGGCCGAAGCCCTCTACGAAACTTTGCTGAAAAAAGGCTCCGAAAACGCCGAGTACGGAGTTGAGTTAGCTGCTATTTACTTATTCAACGAAAAGCCCGACAAAGCGCTGGATGCCTATAATAAAGTTGAACGCGAACTGGGGTTGAATGAAGAAATTACCCGCCAGAAACAGCGTATTTACCTCAAGCAGAATAAAATAGACAAGGCCGTTGAAGAAGCCGAAAAGTTAGTGGCCTCAGAACCATCTGACCCCGACTATCTGCTCGAAGGTGCTGAATTGCTCATTGCCAATGATCGTACCGAACAGGCTGTAACCTGGATTGATCGGGCACTTAAACTAAACAGCGACCTACCTCAGGCCCATGTTTTACTGGCAGATATCTATCGCAAAAAAGGCGACATGGATCGGGTAAGTAAAGAGTTGAATCAGGTATTGGCCAACCCAAACCTCGAAGCCGGTCTGAAAGCCAGAATATTGTCTAGCTACGTGGGCATGACAGGTACTAACCCAGCGGCTCAACAGGATGCCTTGGGGATGGCGCAGAATTTGGCAAAAACTTCGCCCAACGACCCAAAAACACAAGTAATGTTAGCCGATTTACTGATGCAGCAGGGCAAAAAAACCGAAGCCCGTGATGCCTACGCAAAAGCGGCCCGGTTAGATGGTTCTGTTTATGAGGTTTGGGGAGCCTTACTACAACTGGATGGTGAACTAAATCAGGTAGATAGTTTGCTGGTACACTCCGATAAAGCGCTGGAAGTATTTCCAACCCAGGGCTTATTCTGGTACTCCAACGGCTCGGCAAATCTCTACAAACGTAAATATCAACAAGCGGTAGATGCGCTTGAAGAAAGTCAAAAACTACTGGCTGCCAGTTCGAATAGTGAGTTAAGAAAAGGAATTTCTGCTCAGCTGGGCGATGCTTACAATGGCCTTGGCGACCATGTTAAATCGGATGAGTCCTACGAAGCCGTTCTCAAAGTAGATCCTCTGAATGACCACGTCCTGAATAATTACAGCTATTTTTTGTCTCTACGGAAAGAAAACCTGCCCCGTGCCATACAACTCGGACAGAAGCTCGTTGAACGAAACCCAACCAACGCGACCTACTTGGATACATACGCATGGGTGCTTTACGTCTCTAAAGACTATGCTCAAGCCAAGCAGTATCTGGAAAAAGCACTAGCCGATACAGCTAATGTGAGTGGGACTATTATTGAACATTATGGCGATGTTCTTTATCAGCTTGGCCAGCCAGACAAAGCCGTTGACCAGTGGAAACAGGCGAAAGCAAAAGGCGGTGCCAGCCCCGATATCGAGAAGAAAATAAGCTCTGGCAAGTTATAATCAGTGATTAGTGTGTAATAAATGGTGGCTATCAAATAAAAGCTGACCACCAGCAACAAATCACTGCCCACAACCATGTATGAATAAATACCTATTTTTTGCGTTCCTGCTGGGCGTGCTATTAAGTTCGGAGAGCTGTCAACGGCATCATATGTCGCATGGCACTGGCTCGGCTCCGGTCTTGTCCGCTCCCATCGACTCAACCACGGCTGGCAAGCCGATACCAAAACTCCCCGTCGATTCATTAGTAGCTTCTCACACGACTCGCCCAGGTATTGACGAAGCCCGCGCCCACGTCGCCGAAATTGATTTTCGATATCTGATAGCTAAGTCGAAAATTTCATTTAAAAGCCATCAGCAGGATATTGATAATGCCAATATCAGCATTCGAGTTCGCAAGGACAGCCTGATTTGGATGTCGGTTTCTAAGCTGGGCATTGAGGCCGTTCGGGGACTGATTACCCGCGATTCCATTACGATTATTGACAAGATTCATCGCGAATACTCAGTCTATGACTTTCCGGCATTGAGCAAACAATTCAACTTCGACATGAACTTCGATTTGCTTCAGGCCCTGATCGTTGGCAATCTGCCACTACCCAAACGCCCGGCGCAAAAAATCAAGAATGAGCGTGATTATTTGTTGCTACGGCAAAGTGAAGGTAAAGTTCTGGTTGAAAATTATATTGGGGAACAGGATCGAAAATTAAAAAAATTGATGGTGACTGAGCAGCCAACCAGAAATACACTGCGGCTGGACTATGAGGATTTCACTTCACTTAGTAACTTCCTATTTCCTTACACCAGTTTAGTTACGGTAGATTATAAGTCGCAGGC